>JAJXXD010000178.1 GCA_021781285.1 bacterium
AGGAAACTCTTCGACGACCACCCATACGTTGTTTTCGTCGATACTTAAGCTCTCCGACACGCTTTTAGAAATCGATTCGATAAGTTTTTTTTTCTGCTCTTTTGTTCTTCCTTCGAGCATTTTAACCGATACGAAAGGCATTTTTTCCTCCTTATATAATTTTATTTAAGATTATAACAAATATAATATTTTTAGACAACGGTTTTACGTGCAATAAAAAAGGGATCTGATTTGAAATTAGGCGCCTTTTTCGATTTCAGTTAATGCCGGTTAAAAAAATAACCGAAATTAACTATAGATTTTTTACGCAATGCCGATATATAATAAAAAACAATTTACTTTATTCGCACTTAAAAATGGGGGAGAAATATTTATGTTTAAAACATTAAAATCAAAGCTTTATCTTATTATGGTCGGGGGGTTTATTTTTATCTTGTTAGTCAACCTTTTGCTGATTCTTTATTCTAACGGCTTAAAAAACGCAACTGTCAATTCGGATGTTATTTCCAGTACGGAAGGCGGCATTAAAACATTAAAAGGCAACCTTCTGCAGATTATTCTTTTATCTCATATAAAAATGCTTAAAATGAATGCGGTAAAATCCAAAAAAGAAAAAGCAAAAATAGAAAAAGACTATGACGCTAAAATATTAAAATTAGCAAACGATTCAAAGCCGGTCTTCTCAAACGTAGATAATGCCCTGATCGGATACACTATGGGATTCGGCAAAGTCAAAGCGGCTTCCGTCTTTGGAACCGAAAAATCCAAACTTCAGGGATTTTCGTCCAAAAAAACCGTCGTCCTTTTAAAAAGCCTCAAAAATAAATTTTATATATTCCGTCCCATAGTCGGAAGGCTTTTAAAATATCCCCTTCTTTTAGGCGGAGCGATGAGCACTAAATATTTCGACAGCCAGCTCAGTCCGATGGTTGCCCAGATAAGCCAGGTTAACGGCGTCATAAAAAGCTCTTATTATAAAAAGGTAAAATGGCTGAATTATATATTTATAGCATTTCCTATCATTTTTTTAATCGGTGCGGTTATAGTCATGTTTTATTTTAAAAATTCGGTCATAAAGGTCTTAAACTTAGTCGATGATAAAATAAAGCAGATCGCCCGCGGCGACCTAACCTCCAAAATCAAAATATCCGGCGTCCATAAAGAAAGCGAAATAGGCGTCCTTATAGAACAGGTCAACAGCCTAGTAGATTCATTATCCGGCAACGTAAAGGGCATCATCAATACTTCCAATTCTCTAAGCTCGCAGTCGGAACAGCTCAACTCTTCTTCCAAGGAGTTCGAAAAGACCATAGAGCAGATGAGGGAAAAAGCATCCCGCATAATAGAATCCATTAAGCAGATGTCTATCGCCATTATAGAAGTAGCCAAGAACTCCTCCTCTTCCGCGCAGAAGGCTCAGGAAACCGAAAAGGTCGTCGATTACGGCACAAAGTCCGTTCAGGACGTGGCGCGCGAGATGAAAAACATAGAAAAGACCGTATCCGCCGTTTCCGTTACGATTACCGAACTCGGTTCTTCTTCCGAAAAGATAGGAGAAATCATAGGCGTAATAAACGACATAGCCGACCAGACCAACCTCCTCGCCTTAAACGCCGCCATTGAAGCCGCCAGAGCCGGAGAACAGGGAAGGGGCTTCGCCGTAGTAGCGGACGAGGTAAGAAAGCTCGCCGAAAGAACCACCAAGGCGACCAAAGAGATAGAATCGATGATACTCAGCATTCAGAGAAACACTCAGGATGCCGTTACCTCTATGCAGAAAGGAAAAGAGGAAGTTTCCAAAGGAGCGGAGATTGCCGGAAAGTCCGCCGAAGCCATTTCCAATATAAACTCTTTAATGGTAAAACTCAAAGAGATGATAACGCAGATTGCCACCGCTTCCGAAGAGCAGTCTCAGGTGAGCGAAGAGATATCTCTTTCCTCCGAAGAAATCATTAAAGCCCAGGACAGCGCTCAGGCAGGTTCCAAGCAGGTCATAGCTTCTTCGGAAGAGCTTGCAAGGATGGCTTTGGATTTGTCCAATATGGTAAGGATGTTTAAGACGGCGTAATGCTTTAAAAAAAAATTTGATTTTTTAAATTTTATGTTTTATAATTTAAATATTAGAGGTTTTATATTTTCATCTTAACTCCTCAATGTAATGTCCTCCTAACCTGCCGGTTATCAACTACTTCCGGCAGGTTTTTTTTGCAATAAATATATTGACATTAAGGCGGTTTTTATTTATACTATCTATCGATTATTACATTAATCTTTTTCAATTCTATTCCCCGATAGCTCAGCCGGCAGAGCAAGTGACTGTTAATCACTGGGTCGATGGTTCGAATCCGTCTCGGGGAGCCATTCAAAAACAAGCCATTTAAAGCCTTTCAGTAGTATTTCTGATAAAAACCTTTCTTGACAGTTTTATCAAATTATGCTTAATTTTGATAAATTTTTACTACAAAAACCGCTACAATTTTTTATGAGAATTTACAAGAGAGGAAATACCTACTGGTGCGCTTTTGAGTAAGAAACAGGTTTAACATACCGGCAAAAAATAAAGCAGAATTTTTATTTAAAAATATTTATCAAAACTATTTAAAGACAATTTTTAATTCAAAAGAACATACTATTAAAAAAATAGAACCTGCCTAAACATTTTTTACCGATATTATACTGCGAAAATAAATTTTAATAAAAATAAATTTAATACATTCAATATCCATAATTTCCTCCTAAATTTATATAAATTTGTTAAGGGCGCAATAACATCCTGTTGAAATCAATATCGTGGTTCGGAATAGCGTCCGTATCTGTTCCCACTATGGTTCCGTTGTTAATCCAGTAGTAATTGGAACCGCTGTCAACTTTATAATCTTCTCCCGTTTGTTCGTCAACTACATCGACTTCCCCTAAAATGGCGTTTTCGCGGCGCCGAGCGATTTCGTCCATTACTTTATTATTGTAATTAAAAGAATTGGATATCATTTTTTCTATTTTATTGTTTGCTTCTGTTTCTATTTTAGATGAACTCATGGCTATGTTTTCATTCATAGCGACCCACTGGGGATTTTCTTTAAAAGTATCGGCTTCATGCGTTAAAATTTTCATGGACGCGTTTAAGCCTCCTCCCGCGGACGGGGCAAACGCTATGTATAAATATTTGACTCCCCAGAGGCTGGAAGTTCTAAATGTGCCGGCAAATACATACCCCTGCGAGGGCGTCCCGTTGCGAATACATGAGAACCTTGCCTCACCGGCGGCAAGCCTAATAGGCAGGTTATATTCCATATACGTACGGTTAATCCTGTCCGATATATCGGCCCGGTCGCGCGAACCCGTTATCTTGATTCCTGAACAGATTCCCGACATATAATTATAAGAGTAATATCTAGCAAATTCCGTGCCAGGCATATAATGCATAACCATTTCCCTTAGTCCGTAACCGGAGTAATAGAAACTTCCTTCGTAAAATCCCCCCATGTTTAACAGCTGGTTGGGAATCGCATATATAGGCACGTTAGCGTCTCCTATCTGCACCATTTTTTTATTATCTGGAGAGATGCTCCGCACCTCCACCCTTACGTCAAGAGGGGCATACCTATATGCTCCGCCTTCCGTTTTCCACGATTGAGGAACGCTAAGGGTAAATGCCCGTTCGCGGGTATCCTCCCACGTCGAATATTTTACTCTGGCTGTTTTTTTAGAAAGGGCGGGGCCGGACGCGGTAAAACTCTTGAATATGCGGGTAAACACCGGAACAGAGGATTTGAAGTTTTTTGAAGGGGCGGAAACCATAAATATGCACATCGCCGTTCCTTTCGGAGTATCTGCCCATGTCAGCAGGGCAATTGCCGAAGCGCCGTTTTTAAATCCGGCTAATCTTACAGAGTTTGGAGATTCCGGGACGGGCAATCTCCATGGGATTGCCGGCCATATATGGCCGGCAATATTTTTAAGGGTTAATACCGCCGCGCGCGAATTAATATTTTTTCTGGAAAACAAAGGCCAGATAACAGCGAATTCTTTTTTAGGCCCTTTTAAAGAAACTCTTCCGTTTTTTTTGTTAAATTTAAATTTCCAGTTATCGGGTGCGATAACCGAAGGCCCATACTTAATATCGTGTTTTGTCCATCCGCGAGGAACATGCGTTGTTTTAAATATAACAGAACCGCTCCGGCTGTTTAGAGCCGCATATGATAAAACGGCTATTAATATAATAATAGCGGCTCCGGCATATATTTTATAAGCCTGCCCTGATTTAAAAAAAGCGGCCCCCATAAAAATCCCCTTTCTTTAGCTTATTATTATTTATTTTACCATTTATTTTAAAAAATACAATAAAAGCAAATCTGATTTATTTTACCATTTATTTTATTCCTCACTCCCGCTTGCTTTTGTTTATTTTACTCGGCAAATTTACAAGGAGCCATTACAATTTACTCGCTGAAATACTTCAGCACCATTATCGAAACCAGCAGAACTCCGGCGGAAAGTATTATAAAATATAAAACATTATAAACGGCTATGCCTATAATTAAATAAAAAATTAATATTACTCTCTTAATCTTTTTTAACTCTTCGTTTTTTAATAAATATCCGGCTATTATTCCGACGGCAATATAAATAACGGATTCTACTATTATTATATTTATATCCATAAATTAGATTTATTTTTTTACGACTTTTTTAAAATATTCCACGGTTTTTTTAAGCCCTTCTTCAATGCTTACCTTCGGATTGTATCCCAGAGTTTTTTTTGCAAGCGTTAAGTCGGGATTTCTTTGAATAGGGTCGTCTTTAGGCAGTTCTATGGATTTTATTTTAGATTTTGAGCCTGTTATAGATAAAACTAACTTAGCGAAATCGGTTATAGTGAATTCGTAATTATTTCCCATATTAACCGGTCCGGTAAATCCGCTTTTGTCTTCAATAAACAACATAATACCGTCTATCAAATCAGATACATAACAAAAAGAACGGGTCTGCTTTCCGTCTCCGTAAACGGTTAAATCCTCCCCTCTTAGCGCCTGAACTATAAAATTGGAAACTACCCTGCCGTCGTTTTCGAGCATTTTGGGACCGTATGTATTAAAAACCCTTATTACCTTTATATCCGTTCCGTATTGCCTGTGATAGTCGAACATAACTGTCTCCGCCGCCCTCTTTCCTTCGTCGTAGCACGACCGTATAGAAACAGGATTTACGTTGCCGTTATAATTTTCCGGCTGCGGGTGGACATGAGGCGAACCGTAAACTTCCGACGTAGAAGTATGCAGAACGGGAATTTTAAGCCGCCTTGCGTTTTCCATAACGTTAAATATGCCGTAAACATTGTCTTTCATTGTTTTAAGAGGGTCTTTCTGATAATGGGGAACCGATGCGGGACAGGCTAAATTTATTATAAAATCGGCCTCTATATTAAACGGTTCGCTTATGTCGCCTCTTATAACCTCAAAAGCGGGATTATTTTTGAATTCTTCTATATTATTTTTTGAGCCGGTATAAAAATTATCCATGCAAATAACTTCATGTCCGGCATTTAAAAGCCTTTCGCATAAGTTAGAACCGATAAAGCCTGCCCCGCCCGTCACAAGCGCTCTCATAATTTAATTTTCCTCCGCTATATTTTTATCAATGTTATTTTTGCTTAAATCGTATTTGTTTCCGTATCCTCTTCTCGTTATCATATATAAATCGTTTACGTATGTATTCCCGTTTCCTATTACTATCGTGGTATTCATGCTAACTATGTCGAATTTATCTATATTTTCGAGAGTCGTTATAACTATTTCCTCATCAGGTCTCGTTACCGCCTTTGCAATAACGGCGGGCGTATCTTTCTCGATGTTTTCCAGCAGGATATTTTTTGCCATAGTCAGCTCTTCTTTTCTCTTCATGCTTTTAGGGTTATAGATTATTATCACGAAATCGCCCGCCGCCGCCGCCCTGAGCCTTTTTTCTATATCTTTCCAAGGAGTTAAAAGGTTGGACAGCGATATAACGCAAAAATCGTTCGTAATAGGCGCGCCTGCCGCCGCTGAAACCGCGCAGAAAGCCGGTATTCCCGGAACAAACTCTACCGGAACTTTTCCGGTAAGGGATTCTTTGTCTATAATTTCGAGTAAAAGGCCGCTCATGCCGTAAATACCCGCATCGCCTCCGGAAACAAGCGCGACCGTTTTACCTTCCAAAGATTTTTTAACGGCTGTTTCGCATCTTTTGATTTCGTCTTTCATATTAAACGGCATTTTCTCCTGATTTTCATTTAATATACTGTCTATTTGCTTTAAATAAGAGGAATAGCCTATTACTATTTCGGCTTCTTTTATAGATTCCAGCGCTTTTTTACTCAAATGGTCCGCATCCCCCGGTCCTGTGCCGATAACCGTTATTTTTCCGTAATTGTAATGCATAACTCTCCTATTAATTTATAGTGGCGACAGCCATTGTAACGTTTCCTTTTTTTTGCTTCGGGATTAACAATTCTTTTGCTTCATTCTTTGCCGATAAAAGGGCGCACGGCTCGCAAACCGAATAGGCGCCCGTATATTTAAAACTTACCGATTCCTTAGTTTTAGCCGTTTTATTTACCATTTTACCGGAATCCATAAAAGTATTTATTTCGTCTTTTGAATAAAAATCTATAAATCTACCGTATTTAAATCCAAAATCAAGAAGTCCTATTTCGTCTTCTTTTATATCTATGGAAGCAATATTTCTTATCGAGTTTAGCGATAAATTATTTTCTTTAAACACCGACGATACAAATTTTTCTATTTCTTCAAAACTTGTTTTTTTATTACATCCTATTCCCACCACAAAGCGTTTGGGTCGTAAAATAACTAAATTTGGGGCGGAAAATAATATTTTTGAATCATCCTTTGCCGAAACTAAAATTACTTTAGCTTTATTTAATTTTATTAAATCAAATGCCCCGACGACGTTTATATTTTCGGCATTGCTAAATTTACCGATATAAGATTTCACTTCGCCGAACCTAAACATATTTTCAAGAACTATTTCAAATTTTTTGCCTTCTATGGAGGACATATTATATTCTAAAATCTTTTCTTTTTTGTTCTCTATAACTAAATCAAATTTTTCCGCAAACATATCAATAGAAAAACGGTTCACGGTATCCGTTGCCGTAGTAATTACCGGTATCGATCCTTCAATAGACTCCGCAATATCTTCGGTAAATCTATTTGCTCCGCCTATATGCCCCGAAAGTAAGCTTACGACGAATTTACCCGCTTCGTCTATCGCTATAATCCCGGGATCCGTAAATTTATCCTTTATATAAGGCGTAATAAGTCTGACTACCGCCCCTACGGCAAGAAAAAAAATGACATAATCGTATTCGCCAAGAAGTATTTTAATAGTGTAATTATCGGATAATTTTTTATATAATTTAATATCCAGTATTACACGGTTTAAATCTTTATTAAATAAACCTTTCGATCGGTTCGTTTCTTCATTAGTTTCTCCGATAAAGTTGAAAGTTTTGCCGATTAGAGCATTTTTTTTATCTTCTATGAAAAAATGAACGTTTATAATTTCGGAAAATTCCCGTATATTGCCTGCAGCATTTTTTTTTACAATATTTTTATAAATCTTTTCCGCATTATTTAACGAATTTTCTGATAGTATTACAAAAGCAATATTTGTAATCTTATAAATTGAATCAGGATTAATCGTCCTTATTTTTTCTGAACCCGTGCGAAAAGCTCTTATCATAAAGTTTTGACCTGTTTTCTTTAAAATATTTTCCTTTTAAAGCTTCTCCGACTATTAAAACCGCCATATTTTTAACGGAAAAATCCCCGGCTTTTTTGACCACGTCTTTCAATTCGCAATTTATTAACATTTGACTTTTAAGCGATACGTCCTTGGCAATAAGGCACGGCGTATTTTCAGGATAATATTCCTTTAAATCGCGGACGACCGGCTCTATAAGCCCGAAACTTAGATATATAGCCATCGTAGCCCTGTGGCTCGCAAGACTCTTTATATCCTGTCCTACCGGCATTTTACCCGTTCTTCCTTCTCCCCTGCAAAATATTACCGCCTGCGATACGTCCGGCATAGTCAGAATAGACAAGTTGGCGGCGCTTGCGGCAAATGCCGCGGTAACCCCGGGTATAATTTCATATTTTATCCCCATTCCTTCCAGATAATGCATCTGTTCGTTTATTGCGGAATATATGGAAGAATCTCCGGCATGAAGAATAGAAATTATATATATTTTTTGTTCCGGTTCTAAAAGATTTTCTAATTTTTCCTTGATCTGCTCGAAATCAAGGATTTTCATGTCTATTAATTCCGCTCCTTTTTTTATAACTCTTAGCATTCCGGGATTAATCAAAGAACCGGCATAAAAAACGGCATCAGACTTTTTTAATATTTTGGCGGCTTTTACCGTCAAAAGCTCGGGATCGCCCGGACCCGCCGATACAAAATAAATTTTGGATTTGCCGTGTTTTACCATATTATATTATACAAAAACCCCTATAAGAATCGAAAAATAATCGAAGTTCAAATCTTTCTTTTTCATAAAATCGTTTACAAGCATAGATTTCTCGATTAAATAAAGCTTTAGTCTTCCCGCTTCTAATTCTTTGCCACATAGCTCTTTAAACACATCTAAAATATCTTTTACATAACCGCCGGCTTTCATAAAAACTATAACTTGAGGCTTAAAAATCTTACCCGCAATAAACTTTATTTCGTTTTCTATCTCAGCTAAATCTTTTTTTACCGGAACGGATAT
>JAJXXD010000056.1 GCA_021781285.1 bacterium
TTATGTAAATAATCGAATCTGCGCGTTCGGAAAGCAGTTTATCCGCTTCTTCTTCTATTGCGCAGACTCTTACGGAATAACCGGCGGCTTTTAATTCGTCGATGTATATTAGCGGAAATTCTCCATAGCCGGCAATTATGCCTATATTTTTATTTTCCATACCCGCCTATACACCTATATTTATCTGGTAATGCCTCTTTTTGAATTCGCGATAAACGATATAAATTTTTCGACTTTATCGTTTTTGCCTATTTCTTCTTCTATACGCTCTACGGCTATCTTAACGGTAACTTTAGACCTGTATAAAATCTTGTAAGCATTTTTTATTTTCTCTATCTCGTCTTTTGAAAAACCCCTTCTTTCCAGTCCTATTCTGTTGATACCGTAAATTTTTGCCCTGTCTCCGGATGCGACGAGATAAGGAGGAATATCCTGAACGACCATCGAACCGCCGGCAATTAGGGCGGATTCGCCTATACGCACAAACTGATGGATTGCGCAGAGACCTCCGAGTATAACGTAGTCCTGAATCTCGATATGTCCGGCCAGGGTCGCGTTATTAGCTAAAATATTTTTGTTTCCTATAATGCAGTCGTGAGCGATATGCACGTGCATCATAAACAGGTTGGAATCGCCTACCGAGGTAACGCCGTTTCCGGTAACCGTGCCCGGATTCATAGTTACGTATTCCCTTATGATATTATTATCGCCTATAATAAGCTTTGTATCTTCCCCTTTATATTTAAGGTCCTGCGGAACCGAGCCTATAGAAGCAAATTGAAATATTTTGTTTCCGTCGCCTATACTGGTGTTTCCTTCTATAACGACATGGGAGGCAATCTGATTATTCTTTCCTATTTTTACGCCGCCTTTTATAATGCTGTAAGGGCCGACGTCGGTCGAATCGTCAATTTCGGCTCCCTGATAAATTATAGCAGTTTTATCAATCATAAAATTTTTTTTACTATCAGGTTATTATTTTTCCAAACTTTATTTGGGAATAAAAGTCGCCATAAGTTCGGCTTCGGCGCAAAGTTTTCCATCTACTTCGGCCCTGCCGCCGAAAACCCAGACAAACTGCTTCTTTTTAATAAGTTCTACCTTTAGAAACACCGAATATCCCGGCAGTATAGGTTTTCTAAATCTTGCTTTGTCTATACCCATAAAATAAGTTAATTTATCTTTTAAGTCATCGTCTTCGTCGGTTTTATAAGCAAGAATGCCTCCTGCCTGGGCGAGCGCCTCCAGAATAAGAACTCCGGGCATAACCGGATAACCCGGAAAATGTCCCTGAAAAAACGGTTCATTTATCGTGGTATTTTTAACGGCGGTAATAGATTTCCCTTTTTCTAAAGATACGACTTTGTCTATCATAAGAAAAGGATACCTGTGCGGAAGCAGCTTTAAAATCTCTCCTATACCGATTATTTCACCGTCTTTTAAATCTCCCGTCTCTTCTTTGCCCATTTTCGTCAATCCTTTGTTTTTGAAATTTCCTTTATTTTTTTGAACAACTCGGGAAGTTTTTTAAAAAGCACTACGGAGTTTCGCCATTCTTTTATGGAAAAAGCAGGCGAGCCGGATATTATCTCGCCGTCCTTCACATTGCCGGATACTCCCGACTGTGCCGCTATCATGACGTTATTGCCTATAGAAATATGTCCCGCTATGCCGACCTGTCCGCCCATAGTAACGTTGTCGCCTACTTCTGAACTGCCGGCTATTCCTGTTTGCGCGGCAATTACGCAGTTTCTTCCTATTATTACGTTATGGGCAATCTGAACCAGATTGTCTATTTTAGTTCCGGCGCCTATTCTGGTAAAATCAACCGCCCCTCTGTCTATAGTTACGTTAGCGCCGATTTCGACGTCGTCTTCAAGTTCCGCGTATCCCGAATGAATTATTTTAACGTAACCGGCCTTGCCTCTGGCGAACCCGAAACCGTCGCTCCCGACAACGGAACCGGCATGAATTATGCAGCCGTTGCCTATTTTAGAATTATCGTAAACGGTAACGTTAGGATATATAATAACGTTATTCCCTATGGTAACGTTTCTTCCTATAACCGCATTTGACATAATCCTGCAGTTATCGCCTATGGAACAAGCTTCTCCGATAATAACGCCCGGAAAAATTACCGTATTTTTTCCTTTAACGGAAGTTTTTCCTATAAAATAACCGCCCTCAAAATCTTCGTGTCCGCCAGTTTCTTCGTCGGAAGCAGCTTTAAAAATCTGCGTTGCCTCCGCAAACGATAGATATGGATTTTTAGAATCGAGTATGACAAATTTAATATTCGGAGGAAGTTCCGATTTTAAAGATTCGTAATCCATTATGACGGCGCAGGCTTTTGTTTCGGAAAGCTGTTTAGCGTATTTATGTCCAGCCGCGAAAGAAACATCGTTTTCTTTCGCGGTCTGAAGCGAACCTATACCGGAAACGCTCAAACTTTCGGAAAATACGCCTATTGTATTCAGCGATAACTTTGAGACAAGGTCTTTTAAGAGCATAACGGCATCATGCTATTTTGAATTCATTTGATTTAATACTTCATTCGTTATATCTATCGAAGCCGACCTGTAAACAACGCTTGGTCTGTCTATGACCAGAATATATCCGTCTTTTTTCGCGATAGCGTTAATAATAGACGTGGCTTTATCTACTATTCCTTTTAATAATTCGAATCTCTTTTGCGACATAACGCCTTGAATACGTTTTTCTTCAGAGGTAAAATTGGATATATCGGTCTCAAATTCTTTAGTTTTTTTAGCTTTTTCCCCTGCGGACATAATAGAACCGTTATTTTTCAAATCTGCCTGAACCGCGGCTATTTTTTTTCTCATCGCAAGCAGTCTTGCGTCATACTTGGAAACTAAAGCCTTCAACGCGCTCTGCGCTTTTTTACCCTGATTAGACGTTGAAATTACTTTCTGCATATTGACTACGGCAATATTTGAACCGGCGGCCGACGCGTTTACGGAGCCTAAGGCTATATACGCCGATATTATTAAAAAAGCCGCAAGGCTTAAATTTAAAATAGTCTTTTTCATAAATAAATCTCCTTAATTTTTTTTTATTTAATTAAATTTTTTAAATTAAATCCCGGGCATGCCCGCGCCGAGACTGAACTGTATTCTCGTAGGATTATTTCCGTTTATAGCCGTTCCTAGTATTTTGCCGTAAGTAATGGTAATCGGACCGAACGGCGAATACCAGTTAAAGCCTATTCCCGCCGCCTGAACAAGGCCGACCGGAAACACCGAATCTCCCTGCAGCCATGCGTTACCGGCATTCCACCATAAAAATCCGTAAAATTTCATTCTTTTAAGTATGGGTATAAAATATTTTGCCTGAACGGTAAACATTTTCGTTCCGCCGATTATATTTCCGTTTTCCGAAGGACCGACGGAATCGTACATAAATCCGAGAAGCGGATAGTTATTCATTATGCCCCCTACAAAAAACCTTTGATAAATAGGAAGCGGATAAGATGAGTTTGTTCCCGTTATATAGCCTAATTGCGCGCCCTGCATAAAAGAAGTTCCCCACCACAGCGGAATATAATGATTTGCCTGCGCTACGTACTTGACAAAATCGTCGTTGCCTCCGATAGGGGGACCTGCATAACTTATCCTGAAGCTGTCCATATCTCCTGCCGTAGGAACGATAGGATTATTTAAAGTATTATAAACCGTCGTCAAAGAAACTTCGCTGGTCGTCACTTTACCCTGAGGTAAAATATTCGCAAGCCCCGGTATTATTACCGAATTATCCTGCTCTATAAGGTACCTGAAATATTCGGTCAATATATTGCCGTATAAAGGATAGCCTAAAGTCGCCGAACCGCCCACTGAACGGTAAGCAAACTCATAATATAAAGAATTAAAAGTATCGTATAAAGATAGATTGAGAGACACCGGCCTCGCAAAAAGATAAGTAAGATACGGCTGTAGAACGTTAAAGCTGTATGATTGATAAGGACCGCCCGCCTGAACGTTGAAAGAAACGGAAATTCCGGTTCCGAAAAGATTCGATTCGGAAATAGACGTTATAGCCATAAAAGACGTGGCCGAACTGTAACCGCCGCCTATGGTAAATTTACCGGTACCCTGCTCTTTTACATGCACTTTAACGTTTAATACACTCTTCCCGGGAACCTTTTCGGTAGTTATCGTAACATGCTTAAAATACATCAGATTTTTTAAGTTCTGCCTCGATATTTTTATGAGCTTAGGGTTATATTTCTCTCCGGGGTAAATAACAAGCGCTCTTAATATAACATAGCTGTATGTAATATCGTTTCCGGTAATGGTAATTTTTCCGAACTTTGCAATTTTACCCTTATGGACGATTAGGGACACTATAACGGAACTGGCCTTGGGTTTAATCTTAATAGACGGTTCGACGTTTGCAAACGCGTAACCTTTATCCGTAAAATATTTTGTTATGCTTAAAATTTCTTTTTCTATATTTTTTCTGTTAAAAACAGCGCCCACTTTGGTTATTATTAGCTTGCGCGTTTCTTTATATTCTTTAGAGCCGGCTTTTGCTCCTTTTATAATGAGATTTACTTTGGAGATTCTATATTGGGGCCCTTCGACGATTCTTATTATTACGGTAACGTATTTTTTATTTTTGGAAAATATATATTCCGGCTTCTTAACGCTTACGTTTATATAACCGTGATTATAATAAAAACTTAACAGCTTGATAATCTGGGAATTCAGTTTTGCTTTCTTGAATTTTCCGGCTCCGGTTATCCATGTCAGAAGATTTACCGTTTTAATGCCCGTTACCGATTCGAGCTTGCCGGAGGAAAAGGATGTATTCCCTCTGAATTTTACTTTCCTTACCATTACCGGCGAATTTTCGCTTATAATAAAATGTATGCCTACATAGTTTCCCGGAAAAGACTTCGTTTTTACTTTTATCTTTGCGTTATAATAACCCTCTACGGAATATATAAATTTTAATATTTTAACCGCCTTGTCTATTTCATAAGAGCTGTAAGGCTTGTTGATTTTAAGGTTGATAACTTTTTTAATTTTTTTAACGGCAACTGAACCGTTTCCGGTATATTTAATAGATTTAATATAAGGTCTTTCGGAAACTATAAAAGTAACGAGCAACCGGCCGTCTACGGAAGCGACATCTACTAAGATATTCTTAAAATACCCCGTCTTGTAAAGATTTTTAATACTTTCATTAATTTTATCGATGGAATAAGGGCCGCCCTTTTTTATTTTAATGCGGTTCATTATAAACCCGGCTCCGACTCTTATGTTTCCTTTTACCCTAACCGCGTAAATCTTTTTCTTGAATGACGAATTTTGCCTGCCCGCGGTTTTTCTTCCGATACGTCCGTATATAAAACCGGCTACTTTATATGCAAATTTGTTTAAGTCTTTTTTAAGAGAAGCATTGCCTGCGCCTGAATAGTTAAGCGTCTTGGATTTATAGACATTTGCAACGTCTATCAGCATTGCATGAACGGTAAAATTTGAACCCAGCCTCGAAATGCTTCCCGTAATTATATAATTGGAATGATAAGCCAGCCCGAGTTTTTTTATTCGGACAAGATTTATTTTTTTATCGAAATTGAAATACGGAGGGGTTTGAAGCGTGGTATATGCAAAAACAAAATAAGGCTTCCCTGAATTCAGATAATTTTTAAAAGCCGCCGAAAAAGATTTTTTTATAGAAACGGAAGACGGGGAACCTTTCTGATGAAAAAAACCCGTCCATACGTTCCTGTTATTTAAAGCGGCATAAACATTAACCGCATTTAAAATTAAAACGCCGGATATAATAATTCCTAAAAATATCGATTTTAAAAATTTCATTTTAATAAACTATCAAATATTAAGCCTTATGTCAATTTATATGTTCGATTGTTCCGCCGGTAATTTTAATTTTATGGTCCATCATATTTGAAAATTCCTTATCGTGAGTGACCACTACTAAAGTTTTACCGTATTTTTTATTAAGGTCCATAATTATGCCGTGCAGCCTTTCCGCATGACGGGGGTCTAAATTCCCCGTAGGCTCATCCATTAATATAACTTCCGGAGAACAGACAAGCGCCCTCGCGACGGCCGCCCTTTGCTGTTCTCCGCCGGAAAGCATATAGGGCTTAAAATTAAGCCTGTTCTCCAATCCCATTTCGCATAGATAATCTCTTGCCGTTTTAAGCGCCTTGTCTTTCGGCTCTTTTCTTATAAATAAAGGCATAGCCACATTTTCCAAACAGCTGAATTCGTTTAGAAGATAATGAAACTGAAAAACGAAGCCTATATTTTTATTTCTGAAACGCGCAAGACCGGCATCAGAAAAACTATATATATTAGAATTTCCGAAATACCCGACCTGCCCCGAATCCGGCTTGAGAAGCGTCCCTATTATGTGAAGAAGAGTGCTTTTGCCGGTACCCGACTCGCCTGTTACGGCGAAAGTATCTCCTTTTTTTATTTCCAGATCGGCTTCATTCAAAATATTAACCGTTTCGTCTCCGGTTGTAAATATTTTACTGACCTTTTTTAACGAAACGGCAAAATCGTAGTTATTACCGGCCATATTCTTATTCATGTCTTACGCCTTCCGCAGGGTCTATTTTACCGGCTTTATAAGACGGGTAAAGCGTGGCTATAAAACTCAAAAAAAGAGCCGACGACCCTATTGCGATAAACTCGCCTGCGGTCATTCTTACCGGCAGAGTAGTTATATAGTAAACCGAAGACGGAAGACTTATTATATGATATGTTTTTTCTAAATAACAGATTAAAAAGCCGGATAAAAGTCCGAGGGAAGTACCTATTGCGCCGATTATAATGCCCTGCGCTATAAAAATAATCATTATATCTTTAGAACTTGCGCCTATAGATTTTAATATGGCTATGTCCTTTCTCTTTTCCATAACCACCATTATAAGAGTCGAAATGATATTAAACGCCGCCACCAGCACGATAAGCGATAAAATTACGAACATCGTAAGTTTCTCCAATTTTATCGCGGAAAATAAATTTTTGTTAAGCTCTTCCCAGCTTAAAGCATAATAAGAAGACGAGGTCTTATTTCCGTTTAGTTTATCGGCTATCTTCCTTGCAAAACTGTTTGCAGAGCTTAGATTGTCGAGTTTAATCTCGATGCCGGTAACCGAATTCACGGGTAAACCCAGAAACGTCTGCGCATTTTTAAGGGAAACAAAGGAAAGGGTCGAGTCGTAATTATACATTCCGCTGTTTATAATGCCGCAAACGATAAATCTTTCCGTTTTAGGCATAACCCCAAATGGGGTAATTTCCCCATCCGGAGAAATTATAGTCACCCTGTCGCCTACGGAAACCCCGAGATTTTGCGCTAAAACCTTTCCCAGAACAATTTCGTTTTTCTTTTTATTATCTAACCCCGATAAATTTCCCTTAATAAGATATTTCTTAAGGTCGGTAACCTTTTCCTCCGTTTTTATATCTATTCCCCTCAAAACGCTTCCGGTCGAAGTAGATGCGGAAGATATCATTATATCTGTATATATAAAAGGTGCGATATTCTTTACGCCTTTGACGGATGATATTTTTTTAGCGGCTTTTTTGTAATTATTCACGAAACCGTTATAATTTAAAACTATAATCTGCGACTCTATTCCTATAACCCTTTTTTCTAAAGTGCGGTCAAAGCCGCTCATAACCGATATAACGACGATAAGCGCCATTACGCCTATCATTATTCCCGTTACCGATATAAGACTCAATAACGATATAAATGAATTATTTTTAGGCTTTAAATAATGAAGGGCGATTTTAGTATGAAAATTCATATCCCGATATTTTATCTATTTCAAAGGTTTAAGCAAAGGAAATAATATTACGTCCCTGATCGAGTGGGAATTCGTCATAAGCATTACAACCCTGTCTATGCCTATACCGCATCCTGCGGTAGGAGGAAGCCCCTGCTTCAGAGCTTCGATATAATCGTCGTCCATCTCTACGGGCAATCCTTCTTTTGCCTTTGCCTCAACCTGCAATTTAAAACGCTCTTCCTGATCCAGCGGGTCGTTAAGTTCGGAAAATGCATTACCTATCTCTCTACCGGCTATGAACAGTTCAAATCTGTCCACGACCGATCCGTCGCGGTCGTTTCTTCTTGCAAGCGGAGAGCTTTCCACCGGATAATCGGTCACGAAAGTCGGATTTATAAGTTTCGGCTCTACGGTTTCGTCAAATAATAAAGTCAATAATTCTCCAAGGCTGTCAGTCCTGCTTATACCGGTAGTGTTCCTCGCTCTCAGAATATCGTAAACCTTATCTGCGGAATCTATTTCATCCGGATTAAAACCGCCTACCGCGCATAAGCTTTCCTTTAATTTTATCCTTTTAAAAGGCGGCTTGAAATTCAGTTTTTCGGCGCCGTATTCTATTTCGAAAGAACCGCAAATGCGGACTGCCAACTCCGAGAGCATTTTCTCGACAAAATCCATTAAATATTCGTATGTCGAATATGCCATATAAAATTCAAGCATGGTAAACTCGGGATTATGTTTGACGGATATGCCTTCGTTTCTAAAATTTCTTCCGATTTCATAAACCCTGTCGAACCCGCCCACTACTAATCTTTTTAAATACAATTCCGGCGCAATCCTCATATAAAGCTCCAAATTAAGAGCGTTATGGTGAGTCTTAAAAGGCCTTGCCGTTGCGCCTCCGGGATTAGCCTGCATAACCGGGGTTTCGACCTCCAAGA
>JAJXXD010000214.1 GCA_021781285.1 bacterium
ATGCGGTACTTGTCCTTTTAATCCTTATAAAGGCTGCGCTAGATGCGGAAGTTACCGTTACGAGAGCGACGCTTCCGTCCGGAGAGACGGCAACGTTTATGGGGCCGGCCGGTAAACTTATCGTCTTTATGCGGTTAAAATGTACGGCATTATAAATAGACAGCGCCATATTCTGATAATTTACAACAAAAAGCATCATTCCGTCGGGAGTTAACCCTAATGAAGACGGGTCGGATAAAGTCTTGAATTTTCTAACAAGAGCAAAATTTTTCTCGTTGTAAACGTATATTTTGTTTTCTTTGCCGGAAGATACGTAAATGTAGCGAACCGGAGAAGAATCGGGAGAAAATGCGACCGAAGTAGGATTATTACCGGTACGTATATTTCTTATAACGGAAAGCGTAGATGCGTTAATTATAGAAACGGACGACCCTCCCGCGTTTGCCACGACAATTATTTTTCCGTTCGGTGAAACGGCAATGCCTTGCGGCTTCTGGCCAACCCTTATTCTTTTAATTACGGCATTTTGCATAGTATTAATTACATCGACCTCGTTGTTATGGATATTGGCAACAAATGCATATCTCGAATCGGGGGAAAAAACCACGCTTACCGGACTTCCGCCCGTGTTTATATTTAGGGCTTTGGTAAGAGTGGACATATTTAAAAGACTGATGTTTCCTGAAGCGGTATTGCACACGTAAGCAAAAGTAAGAGAAGGCGCTATAGCTACTCCGGTGGGATGCGACCCGACTTTAATGGACGCCACCGTGCCTTTGGTAGCCATGCTTACAACCGAAACCGTATCGTTATCGGAATTAGAAACAAGAGCGTAATTGCCGTTAGGCGCAAAAGCTACACCGAACGGAAAACTGCCCACGGGAATATTTCTGGTAAGCCTTGGAGTAAGCAATGCGTAAGCCGGCCCGCCTGAAATAATCAAAAAAGAAACGATAAATAATAAAAAGAAAATCCGAAAAAACTTTGACTTTGACATAAATACACCTGTTTATTTAAATGTTTAAATGATTTTATTTTTTAATTAATTCTTTAAATTCGTCCTCATTTATTATATTGAGTTTAAGTTTTACCGCTTTGCCGTATTTAGAACCGGGTTCGTCTCCCGTGACGACGTAATCTAATTTTTTTTTAACGGTTTTTTCTATAATGCCGCCCATTTCTTTTACGATATTTTCCGCTTCGTCTCTGGTAAAATCCTTAAGCCCTCCAGTAAAAATAAAACTTTTTCCGGCGATTCTGCCGTTTTCTGCAGACGCGGCAAGCTTTATAATATACGGAGAAACCCCTGCCCTAAAAAGTCTTTCTATGACGGCAATATTCGAATTAAGCCTAAAAAAATTGTAAATCGATTTCCCTATTTCTTCCCCGATGCCGAACTTGGAAGAAAGTTCTTCTACGTCGGCGTTTTTAATGCCGGCTATGCCGCCGAAATATTTTACGAGCAAATCCGCAATATGCTCTCCGACGTGTCTTATTCCCAATGCATAAATAAATCTATCATATGATATATTTTTAGATTTTTCAATAGAATTAAAAAGATTTTCTTCCGACTTTTCCCCGAAACCTTCCAGCCCGCTAAGGTCTCCGCGTTTTAAATAATAAATATCCGCAACGTTTTTTATTAAGCCGTTTTCCACAAGTTTATCGACTATTTTTTCTCCGAGCCCTTCTATATCCATAGCTCTCTTGGACGCAAAATGAACAATCGCCCCCTTGATCTGGCACGGACAGGAAAGTTCGTTCATGCATCTGTGGGCGGCGCCGTCTATTACGACGGGGGAACCGCAACAGGGACATATAGACGGCAGTTTGAAAGCGCCGCCCTTTTCCCCTTTGGACATTACTTTAACGACTTCGGGAATGACGTCGCCAGACCTTTCTACTAAAACTTTGTCTCCTATATTTATATTTTTTTTGTCGATCTCGTCTTGATTATGGAGCGTCGCTCTTTTGACGACGACTCCGCCGATATTTACCGGATTTAATATTGCCACCGGCGTCAATATTCCCGTTCTGCCTACCGAAACTTCTATTCCGGTTATATCCGATACTTCCTGTTTTGCAGAAAACTTGTAAGCGGTCGCCCATCTTGGACTTTTTGATATTTCGCCGAGCCTTTCTTGGAGTTTCAGGTCGTTTGCCTTTATAACTATGCCGTCGATTTCAAACGGCAGGGATTCTCTTTTTTTTGCTATATAATCAAAAAAATCTATTGCGCCGGATATGCCTTTAACGACTTTTATGTTTTTATTTACATTTATTCCAAGCGATTTTAAAAAATTAATCAATTCAAATTGGGTCTTAAAACTATTTTCTTTTGAATAATCGCCGACCCCGTAAGCAAACATTACAAGATTGCGCTTCGAGGTAATTTCCGGGTCAAGCTGTCTTATGCTGCCCGAAGCGGCGTTTCTGGGATTAGCAAAGAGGCTCGAGCCTTCTTCTAGCCTTTCCTCGTTAAGCCTCTTAAAACCTTCTTTGCCCATTAAAATCTCTCCCCGCACCTCAATATAACTTATATCTTTTTGCAGTTTTAACGGAATGGTATTTATAGTCCTTAAATTTACGGTTACGTCTTCTCCGGTTACGCCGTCGCCCCTTGTCGAACCCTGAACGAAAATGCCGTTTTTATAAATAAGTTCTATCGCAAGCCCGTCGAACTTAAGTTCGCACTCGTATTCAATTTCTTCCGCGCCGCCGTATCCCAAAAATCTTTTGATCTTTTTGTCGAACTCCTCAACCTCGTTTTTTGAATACGTATTATCGAGGGAAAGCATGGGGATATTGTGCTTTACCTGACCAAATTTTTCGCTTACGGCTCCACCGACTCTTTTTGAAGGGGAATCCACCCGGACGTATTGGGGATAAGCGGTTTCGAGAGCCGCCAACTCCTTGACTATTTTATCAAACTCGAAATCGGAAATAACGGGGTCTTCCA
Source organism: bacterium (assembly GCA_021781285.1). Taxonomy (GTDB): domain Bacteria; phylum SZUA-79; class SZUA-79; order Acidulodesulfobacterales; family Acidulodesulfobacteraceae; genus Acidulodesulfobacterium_A. The sequence continues at coordinate 2,960 of JAJXXD010000214.1, forward strand.
GCATATAATAGCGGTAATTATGGTAGTTTACGGCATCGGTCAGCTCGTCTATCCTTTTTTTTGCGCTCTTGACGTCTGAATCTTCTTTCATATTTTCATTAAAATTTATAATCAATATTTATAAAGCGAATTATAAACATAATAATTCGCAAGAACTTTTTTTACATAGTTTCTTGTCTGATTAAACGGGATAAGCTCGATAAACAAGGGCATTTCATAGTTCTTCATAAGGCTGTTCCTCCAGTAAGCGACTGCTCCCGGACCGGCGTTGTATGAGGCTATTGCCAGATATTTCCTGTAATTAAATTGGTTAAGCAATGTTTTTAAATAATATGAACCGAAACTTATATTTATATTTTTTCTATAAAGCATAGAAGGATTAAAATTATAGCATCCCGTCTGCCTTGCTATATAATAGCCGGTTGACGGTATTATCTGCATAAGCCCTATCGCGTTCGCGCTTGAATAACACACCGGATTATAACGGCTTTCCTGTCTCATTACCCCGTATATTAAATTTACCGGAATACCGTAGCGGGATGAATACTTTCCGACGTAGGAGTAATAAGGGCGCGGATAAAGAATTTTCAGAAACCGCCCGTTTAAAAGCAAAGACTTATATCTGTAATTATAAATTAAATTAGAAGCTAAATTAATCGCGGCGGCATAGTAACCGTTTTTATAAAGCATATATGCGAAAAAAACGGCGTTTTTTTTATTACGCATAAGAGTATAAAATCTTTCAATTTCGATATTCGAAAGAGAAAATAATTTTAAATTTAAAAAAACCTTCAATCTTTTGAAAGTTAAATCTAAAGAGGGGTCTGCCGCCAACTCTTTTTTGAATACGCTCGAATATCCGGAATAGTCGGCCATGCCGCTTCTACCCGAAGAATTTTCTATATAACCGACATTCAGCTTTTTTGCGTTCATTCCTATTACGCCGTCTATTTTATTTATCATAATTTCCGACATTATGCCGTAATAAGAATACCTAAGAATCCTTGAGGCTTTTATTATATTAAAATAAAAAGAGGCTCTGCTTTTATACCCGAGTTTTTCCAGAACAACCCCGTACCAGAAAAGAAATTTTGCGTTATCCGCATTAACTTTGTCGTTTACGGATAGAAAAGATTTAAGGCTGTTTGCGGCTGAGGCCGGTTTTCCGCTTTTTAAATCTTTTAATACGCCGTTCCATACAATTTCTCTGTATATTCTCATCGTATTTTGAGGTAGAAATCCGTATTTATCGGCTATATAGGCGATAAGCGGCATAGTTTCTTTCGGATTATGCAAAATATAATAATAGTAACGCACTTTGAGATTTAAAAGGCTTAATTTTCTAACCCCGTAATATTTATTTAAGCGCTCATCCGCTTTTTTTAAAAAAAGCGGGCTTTTAAGTTTCATTAAATCCTTTAAAATTATAAACCTCGCTTTTTTGCTTTTACCCGGAATATTTTTTAAAAGAGCAAGCGACCCGGAATAATAGGCGTCATAATATAAATCAAGCCCCCGCTTGATCTTTTCGGATTTGTTAAGAGCGGCATCCTTGAAACTGATGTTATGAATTTTAGAAAAATTAGGATAGTCTATATAGACCCGCAGTAAATAGCGCTCTGCAAGCCTGCGATTTTTCAGTTTCGTATATGCCTTATATATCTTAAACATAGCGTAAGAACGGACCGCCGATTTTTTGGAATGTTTGATTATATATCGGAGATGCGAAACTTCCGAGGAGTAATAGCCGTTTTTTTCTTCGGAAACGGCAAGATAAAAAACGGCGTTTTTATAAAAAACAAATTTTGGATATAAACTTGCGAGCTTTAAAAAAACATAATCAGCTTTACGGTATTCTTTGAGCTTAAATAAGGATAAACCTTGATAATACAGGGCATAATTTTTTAACAGTTTGCCTTTTAACGCATAAAACCGGAATTGTCCCGCCGCCGATTTATATCTTCCGCGCAGATAATTATCGTAGGCTTTTTTGAAAATAATCTCATTTGAATAATTTAAATAAGGGTATGTATTTTTGCTTAAAAAATTGGCGGAGGAATAGGTTGAAGAATAAGATATAAGAGCTATAACGAGAGGAACGGTTAAAAAAAGCTTACGCATATAATATTTATTTATTTCTTATTCTTTAAAATCAAAATATCCCGTAAAAACTTCTTCCGCGGGCCCAACCATGTAAATGCCTTCGTTTAGCCCGCCGGATATATTTAATGTCCCTCCGTATAAATTTACGTTAAGACCGTTTCCTTTAATTTTTCCGGTTTTTCTCATAATAGAATATACGGCGCACGCGCCGGTTCCGCATGCCAAAGTTTCGCCGGAACCCCTTTCCCATGTCCTTACAAGCACATTTTTATCATCTATCATCTGAACGAATTCTACATTTATTCTTTTAGGAAACATTTCATTATTTTCAATTAACGAACCATAGTAATGCACGTCAAAGTTTTTAACGTCTTCGACGAACACCGCGCAATGCGGGTTTCCCATAGAAACGCAGGATATTTCAAATTCTTTTCCGCCGGCGTCTATTTTTTCGTTAATAATTTCCGATTTTCCAAAATTTGCCGGAACTTTTTCGGTTTTAAATTCCGGAAGTCCCATGAACACCCGGGCTTCTTTTACCGTTCCCATGCCGCCGTATAAAAATACTTCTACCGTCTTTATTCCCGCAAGGGTTTCTATATTTATATTTTTTTTATCCGTTAGATGCCGGTCATATACATACTTCGCAAAACATCTTATGCCGTTTCCGCACATTTCTCCTTCGGAACCGTCGGCATTAAACATCCGCATACGAAAGTCCGCTTCGTTGCCGCTTGAAGGCGGTAAGATTATTATAATGCCGTCAGACCCTGCTCCGAAATGCCTGTCGCTGATTTTTACGGCAAGCCTGTTATAGAAATCCGGAGCGTCCGAAACGCAGGAGGGCAAATCGTTTATCGCGTCCAAATAAAGATAGTCGTTACCCGCGCCCTGAAGTTTAGTAAATTTTATATTCATAATTTATATTTATTTAATAGTTATTATGCTTTTTTAATATTTTTTTTAACGACGTATTTCCCGTAGTCGTAAAACTATGGCTTATTACTATTCCGTTTTTTATGACGACATCGAGTTTTTCTTTATATTTTTTGGTAGATGCGGTAAGTATTTCATTTCCAAGATGCACGTATTTTCGATATTTAAATCTATATTTATAGGTAACGGTACCCGGCGATAACGGGTTTTTTTCTATAGAATAAGGCGGACCGAACATAGAAACGATTTGCGGTTCGGTAGTAGTTCCGTTTATTATTTTACCGACGTTTGCGGAAACAATAGGCTTACCCTGCATATTGCGCGTCGTAGCGCATCCGGTCAGCGCAAAACCGGAAAGCATAACGGCAGATAAAACTAAAAAAAATATTTTGGCTGATTTAATGTTCATACGGACAATCCTCTATTCTTTAAAATTAGACTTTATAATTTTTATATTTTAGCATAATCAGCGGATATTTTAAAGCCGTAATTTTTGCTTCATCTTTCACCGGAATATCTAGGGTCTAATGCATTTCTTACGGCTTCCCCTACAAGGTTAAAGCTAAGGACGGTTAACAATATGGCTATTCCGGGAAAAAGCGTAAGCCACCATGCTACCATTATATATGTTTTTCCTCTGGACAGCATTCCGCCCCAGCTTGCCGTAGGCGGCATTATGCCGATTCCGAGAAAGGCAAGGGACGCCTGTATAAGAATCGCTCCTGCAACTCCCAGCGTCGCCGAAACTAAAATCGGAGCTATAGTATTAGGCAGAATTTCAAAAAACATAATATAGGAATCTGGCGCGCCTGCCGCCTTTGCCGCAAGAACATAGTCTTTTTCCCTGTTCTGCGTAAATTCCGCCCTTATAATCCTTGCAATTCCCATCCACGACGTCAAGCCTATAATTATCATTATATTAATAATCGAAGGTTTTAGTATTGCGCTTATAGCAAGAATCAAGAAAAAAGAGGGGAAAGTCAGCATAATATCTACAAATCTCATCAAAATACTGTCAGTTATGCCCCCGTAATAACCTGCATAAGCTCCCATAAAAATTCCGATGAACAAAGACAGCGAAACGGCGATAAAACCCACTTCTATCGAAATCCTGCCGCCGTAAATAAGCCTCGACAGGATGTCCCTTCCGAGCTGGTCGGTTCCAAGCAGATGAGCCGGATTAGGCGGCTGTAAAATTGCGTTTACGTCTATTTTATCGGGATTATACGGCGATATATACGGGGCGAATAAAGCCGAGATTATGACGAGCAATATAAAAATCAAAGAAATTAGGGCAAGTTTATTTTTTTTAAAAGCGTTAATAATTTCGTTCATAGATTTTAGACGTACATAAAAATTTTAATATTAATTCAGGGATATTATAATATATAATATATTTTTATAAAATAATTTATTTAAAACCTTGATAAAATAGACGCCGTATGGGAATATACATAGCCAAAAGAATTTTATTTATGATACCTATTTTGATAGGCATCACGTTAATATCTTTTTTTGTTATCCATCTTGCCCCGGGAAACCCTTTGACGGAACAACTCGGTTTAAATCCGAAAGTGTCCGCATCTTCGAGACTGATGCTTACAAAGTTGTACGGCTTAAACAAACCTCTTTTAACTCAGTATTTTGGCTGGCTTAAAAGAATAATCACGCTAAACTTCGGTATTTCGTTTACGGCAAATCATGAGTCCGTAATAACGGAAATCAGAAGAACTATAGGTATCACGATTCTTATCAATTCTTTTGCTCTGATATTCATATTTTTATTTTCCATTCCTTTAGGCGTGCTGTCCGCGATAAAGCACGATTCTCTTTTTGATAAAATCACTACCGTCTTGGTATTCATAGGCTTTGCGGCGCCTTCTTTCTGGGTTGCCCTTCTGCTTATTATATTTTTTGGAATAGACTTGCATATTTTACCTATAGGCGGAATAACTTCCATGGGCTATAATTTCCTCCCGCCGCTCGAAAAAATAACCGATATCGCTAAACATCTTATAATGCCGGTGTTTGTCGCAGGATTCGGCGGAATAGCCGGTCTTTCCAGATATTTAAAGGGAAATATGCTGGAAGTTTACAGGCAGGATTATATTATTACCGCAAGGGCAAAAGGATTAAAGGAACGAACGGTCGTTTATAAGCATGCAATGAAAAATGCTTTAATACCTTTTATTACGATACTGGGCTTAAGCATTCCGGGGCTGATAGGCGGAAGCGTAATAATAGAAACTATATTCGACATAAACGGAATGGGAAGGCTTTTTTATCAGAGCGTCCTGGCCCGCGACTATCCCACTATTATGGGAATATTAGTAATAGGGGCCGCGCTTACTCTTATCGGCAACCTTTTAGCCGATATAGCTTATGCCTTAGTTGACCCGAGGCTTAGAAAATAATTAATCGTCATTACGAGCATATGCAGTCATTGCGAGCGTAGCGAAGCAATCTAAAAGATAAAAAGGGGTCTGATTTTAAATCAGACCCCTTTTTATCTTTAATTTGCGTTTTCCCTGCCTTTATTTAAATCTTTACCTATAAACATATATACCGTGGGGACTATAAATATGGTTAGAAACGTGCCTATCCCTAGTCCGGCGGCTATGACGAGACCTATATC
>JAJXXD010000060.1 GCA_021781285.1 bacterium
GCTTCTTCGCTTAAAGGAGAACGGACTTTTGTGGCTATAACGAATTTTTCTCTTGGGGCATTTAGATTTTTTAATGCATTGCCGAGAATTTCTTCCGATTGCCCGAACGAATACATATCGGCCGTGTCGAAAAAATTTATCCCCGATTCGTAAGCCTTTTTAACCATAATATTTGCATCGTCCTGTCCAACCGCGCCGATATTTCTAAATTTGAATCCGAACGTCATCGTTCCAAGACAAAGCCTCGAAACCTTAAGTCCGGTATTTCCAAGCCGCGTATATTGCATAATAAAACCTCCCTTATTGTAAATTGTCGTTTTGTTAAATTATACCATAATATGTTAGAATGACGTTTATATGTATATTCCGTTACAGGATTAAAGCCGTAAATTAATTTAAAGGTAGGTTTTATGTCGAAATTTATACTGCTTTCAATTTTGTCCGTTTCGTTAAATTTATTCCTTCCTTCTTTTTCATATGCCCGGACTATGACCTATTTTTCGCCCCGGACAAATCTTCAGAATATCGATATTCACTGGCTTAATAAATCGTTAAAAGCTAAAAAGCTTTATATTGCCATGTATTCATTTACCGATTATAAAATTGCAAAAGAACTTGTTTACCTTGCCCGCAGAGGAGTTAAAATTTATGTTTACAGAGATGATTTACAGATGAAAGATAAAACGGATAGAACTTATATGCTTAAAAACGTTAGAAATATATATATAAAGGCAAAAAAAGACAAAGGATTCTGGAATATTATGCACGAAAAAATATTTATAATTCCCGGCATCGTTTTTAGGGAAGGCTCCGCAAACTGGTCGCCCTCGGCTGAAGGAGCATCCTGCTATCACGGAAGTTGCGGTTCATCCGAAAATCAGGATAATAATGCAACATATATAACCGGCGGCAGACAAATCGATATTGCGCTGCATAATTTCTATCGCATATGGGATAGAAAAGCAAATATCGATATCAACTAATCGACACGGCAAGCCGTTTAAAATTTATCAATTTACCGGTACAAATTGCAAAATCTTGTTTATTTTCTGTATGTAGAAAGATAAACGGGAAGTCCCATCTGCTCTATCTGGTCAAGATATACTTCAAGCCTGTCGATATGCCCCTCTTCATCGTCCAAAATAGATTGAATTAAATCCTTTGTTCCGTTGTCTTTAATTTCGGCGGCGAACTTTATATCCTCGTTGTAGGCTTTAATTGCGTCTTCTTCCGATTTTCTGTCGTTTTTATGCATTAATTCAACCGTAGAACCTATATGTATTTTGTTGTAATTAGAAACCATCGGTATTCCTTCGAGAAACAATATCCTGCCGATTAATTTTTCGGCATGTTTCATTTCGTCTATCGCTCTTTTTTCCACTTCTTTATGAAGTTCGTCATAACCCCAGTTATCGCACATCTCGGAGTGAACCATATATTGATTGATAGCGGTTAGCTCTTCGGCTAATCTCAGATTAAGCCTTTTAAGAATTTCTTCGTTACCTTTCATAAAATTACCTCCAAAGTTTAATTATTTTATTATGTTAATTATACCATATTAAAATGATATGCGTTGGGTTTAACGGTAATAAATTAAAATTTAATTGTAATACCTCATTAAATTAATTTATAATTTAAGTTATATTATGAAAATATTATTAGGCGCACATGTTTCTATTGCAGGGGGACTGAAAAATGTCTGCGCGCATGCAAAAAATACGGGGTCCAATGCCGTTCAGATATTTACAAAAAACCAGTTGCAATGGTCGGCAAAAGAGCTTGATTATAAAGAAATATCTTCTTTTAAGAAATGCGTAATCAGTCAAAACTTGACGGTTGCCGTCCACCTTTCATATTTAGTTAATCTCGGAAGCACGGATGAAACAATAAAAGAAAAATCTATCGGCGGTATTATTGATGAAATTAAAAGATGCGGCCTGCTTGACATAAAATATTTGGTGCTTCATCCCGGTTCAAATAAATATTTATCCGAAGAGGGAACAATAAAACAAATTGCATTAAATTTGAGCGGCATTATAAAGCAAACGGCGGAGCTTAAAGATGTTATTTTAATTCTTGAAACTACGGCGGGGCAGGGGAGTCAAATAGGATATAAGCTGGAACATATCGCAAGGATTATTGAGTTGGCCGGAAACAGTGAAAGGTTTGGCGTGTGCGTCGATACATGCCACATTTTTGCGGCAGGCTACGATATAAGAACTTTATCCGAATATAATAAATTCATGAAAGATTTTGAAGATATTATCGGTTTTAATAAGCTAAAGGTCATACATCTTAACGATTCCCTAAAGCCTCTCGGTTCTAAAGTAGATAGGCATGCGCAGGTAGGAAAGGGCTATATCGGCATGGATGCCTTCGGATTTATTGTAAACGATAAAAGGCTTAAAGACATACCGTTAATTATCGAAACGCCGGGAAGCGACAGGGAACATAAAATTGATTTAGATATTTTAAAGAATATGACAAAAAAATAGCTTTTTGCCGCCGACTATCGAGGATTATTTTGACTGCCGTCCCCGACCGGCTTATTAATTTTTTGGTTTTTTCCGATAGTGAAATACAGTATCGCCCCTAAAAGAGGTAAAAAAACCACGACTAAAAGCCATACAATCTTATCGGATCCGCCCCTAAAATCGCTTTTAAGAATATCGATAAGCGCACTAATCCATAACACTATTGAAGCAATCCAGAATAGAAACATAAACAGCATTCCAAATCCGAACATTCCGAAACCGAACATAATAATAGCCCTCCGTGTACTAACAATAAATATTTAAAAAATATTTTATATGTTTCACATGAAACATATAAAATAAATAGGTCGTCAATTTAATATAATAAACGGCTTTTATCGCCCCTTATTCAGCCGGTCTAAATATTTCTTAACCCCCTCTTCGATTGACAGGAAAGGTTTCCCGTATCCTATGCCGCGTAAAGCGGCAATATCTGCCTCGGTAAAACTCTGATATGCGCCTTTAAGGTGATCTGGAAAAGGTATATATTCAATTTCCCCTGAGCCATGCCATTTTATTACGGCGTTCGCGACATCGTTAAACGACCTTGCTTTTCCTGTTCCAAGGTTAAATATTCCTGATTTACCCGGATTATCTAAAAACCACAAATTAACATCTGCGCAGTCTTCCACATAAATAAAATCACGCCTCTGTTCGCCGTTTCCATAACCCGCCGTTCCATCGAAAAGTCTTGCTTTTCCCGTAGCGTTTATCTGGTTGTTAAAATGGAATGCGACGCTGGACATTGTGCCTTTATGTTGCTCCCTCGGACCGTAAACGTTAAAATATCTGAATCCCGCAATCTGATATTTAGATTTTTTTATAATACTTCTCACATATTGGTCAAATTGAAACTTAGAATAGGCATACATATTAATAGGGTGTTCACAGGCTCTTTCTTCGACGAACCCTTTTTCCCCGAGTCCGTAAACCGAAGCCGAAGAAGCGTAAATAAATTGCGCTCCTGTTTCTTCGCACCATTTTAATAACTCCTTGGAATACTCGAAGTTATTTCTCATTATAAATTTTCCGTCCCATTCGGTGGTCGAAGAACATGCTCCTTCATGAAATACGGCGGATATGTTCCCAAAATCTAAACCGGATTTAACTTTAGCCAGAAAATCGTCTCTATCCATGTAGTCTAAAATATCGAGATCGGAGAGATTATGCATTTTCTTGCCGTTTGTTAAATTATCGACGACAAGAATATTTGTTTCGCCTCTTTTATTAAGCGCCTCGACGATATTGGACCCTATAAATCCTGCCCCGCCTGTAACTATTATCATCTATTCATCCTCTTTTATAATATACATAACCATTTATGTTAATAATTTAATTTATAAATTATCACAAATAAATCTCTTTACTGAACATTTATTTTTTCTATTTTTATTTCATTTATAATATTGTTAACTAAATCCATGGTAAAAAGCTCCGTTCCGGGCATCTGAACTGTTGCCGACCCGCAAGCTATGCCGAGTCTTAAAGCATCTTCCGAGCTGCCTCCGTTTGCAATAATGCTTAAAATACCTGCAACCATGGAATCACCCGCTCCGACTCTCGAAACTACGGGGACTTCGGGAGCAGAGCCATAGAAAATTCCTTCTTTAGATGCAAGCATAGCTCCTTTATGTCCCAGAGATATAAATACATATTCGATGCCGGAATTATAAATATCCGCCGCCGCGGAAGCAATTTCAAAATTTGACGCCAGTTTTCTTTTGACTAATCTTTCAAGCTCGTGAATATTAGGTTTAATTATATAAGGTTTTGATTTAACGGCGCTGGCCAATAAAGCGCCGTCCGCATCGACAAGACATTTTATCCCTGCATTTTTCAGGCGCGCGCATAATATATTATATATATTATAAGTGATATTCAACGGCGGCGAACCGGTCAGCACCGCAAAACCGTCTTTTGAATAAGCATAAAGGTTTTTTTCTAATTTATCCAGGACCGAAAAACCCATAGAGGGTCCCATACCGTTGATTTCATATTGAGAGACGGGGTCGCTTTGCTGAATAACACAATTTATTCTTGTTTCTCCTTCTTCCCATATAAAATGAGGGTCATCCAACTCGCTATTAAGAATATCGGAAATCAATGCGCCTATTTTCCCCGCTAAAACACAGCATGTAGCAGCCCTTACATTTAGCCTTTTAAATGCCCTGGCAACGTTTATACCGTTTCCGCCGGGATCGAACCTTGTTTCAAAGGAATGTATTTTTTCGTCATCGATCAATTTTTGAATTTTATAAGTTACGTCTAATGCCGGATTGAGCGATAATACCGCAATATTTGCCAAAAACAGCTCCTTTTAGAACATATCCGTAATATTAATACCATCTTTATTATATTACGAATTCTTCAACTATGCATCCTTTATTTTAATACCTATCTACATATAAAAATCATATTTATTAAAATCATAATATATACGATTTTGTTTAATTATATAATTAACCGCCGCGAAAAGGCAATATAAAATCGGCGAAAGGAACTTTACGTTATTATATGGATAATGAAGAAACTGTTTTTATCGTTTGCTATATTTTACGATAAATCAAGCAGCTCCGATGCTTCTTCTTTCGTAGGAATACCGACGAATGAAAGCTTTCCATCGATAATGGTTGACGGAACGCTTCTTATATATAATTCTATCGATAGCCTCCTGCCTTCCGGTTCGGCAACGTCTAACGATCTGTAATTAAAATTCTTGCGTTCTTCGAAGAGTCTTTTCCATGCATTGTCCGCAGGGATACACTCTTCGCACCATTTTGAAACTAAGAGTATAACGTCGTGTTTTTTATTTTTCACTGGCTGGAACATCTCATGCATTGAATCTGATTTTTTATTATTTTTTCCCTGTATTTTTCAACTGCTTCTTTTCCGGTGAACAAACTGCTCAATTCGCTCAAATCTAAAGCTTTCACTTTACTGACCCATGCATCTTTATATGGCGAAACGTTTAAAAGCAGAGGATCTTTTAAGAGATTCTCGTTAACTTCGACTATTTCTCCGGATACCGGCGACGGAATAGGTCCTACCCATTTCCCGCTTTCGATTGTAGCCGTATTGCCTCTTTTTTGAACAATACTTCCGACTTTTTTAAATGTTACGTGCAAAATTTTACCCGCCTGCGTCTGAGCGACATCCGTCATTCCAAGCATAACAATATTATTTTCAAGGGGCTTTGCCCACGTATCTTTTTCTATATCGTAATACAAATCCTCGGGTAGTTCGCATCCCTGAACTTCGGCCATTTTTATCCTCCTATATTAATAAATAAATTAAATTAGGATTAAAGTATTTTTAATACGGTATTTTATTATTATAGCATATTGCTTTTCTCTATATAAAAATTTCCAAGATATAAATTAAATATTTTGATAAAATTAATTTATGAAAATTAAACAATTAAAATAAACGGAGGCTTTTGTTATGGATACGAGCATTGACCCGATTACGGCTTTAAAAAGCGACCACGAAGCGGTCAGGGCTGTTTTAAATAATCTCGAAGGATATTTAAAAAAAATAGGCTCGGTTTCCTCTGACGGGCTTAAAAATAATTTAATAAACCAGCTTCATGAAATTACCGCCTTTATCGATAAAGATCTGGAAATACACTTTAAAAAAGAAGAGGAGGCTTTATTTCCGGTTCTCGGAAATTATATCGGCATAGAAACAGGTCCCATTCATGTTATGCTTATCGAACACAAACATAGCAGAGAACTTTCGCGGGAGTTTAAGACAAAGATTAATAGTTATCCTGCCGAAAAAGATTATAAATCAATAATCGACCTCGGAAATTCCTTCATCCGGCTTCTGTCCGAACATATCGACAAAGAAGAAAATATATTGTTCAATATGGCGGATATACAGTTATCACGCGACGAAAAACACGGCATAATGGAAAAAATGTTGACTATAAAATAAAAATATAAAAAATCAAAATTGACTTTAATATTTATCGGCATATACTTTAATTAAGAACTTTTATGAAAAATAATGAACCGCTCCCTATAAGCAAAGAGATTTTAATCCGTATAAACGGCAAAAGTATTTTCGGTAATTTAAAAATTCCTGAAAAAGCGGAAGGTTTGATTATTTTTGCCCACGGTAGCGGCAGCAGCAGGTTCAGCACGAGAAACAATTATGTGGCGGGGATTTTAAACAAAAATAATCTCGGCACGCTCCTCTTTGACCTTCTTACCGCAGAAGAAGAAAAAATCGATAATTATACGGCGGAATACCGCTTCAATATAGAACTTCTCGCAAAAAGGCTTATCGACGTTACGGATTGGCTGATTAAAGAGCCGTCCTTGAAGAATTTAAAATTAGGCTATTTTGGGGCAAGCACCGGAGCTGCGGCGGCACTGGCGGCAGCCGCCAAAAGACCGGACATTATTTATGCCGTAGTTTCAAGGGGCGGCCGTCCCGACCTTGCTATGGAGAGTTTACACGGGGTTAAAGCGCCCACGCTGTTAATAGTCGGAGGAGAGGATTTTGAGGTTATCGAATTAAATAGAACCGCATATGAAAATATTTCGGCAAAAAAGAAACTTGAGATCATACCCGGGGCAACGCATCTGTTTGAAGAACCGGGGGCGCTTGAAGAGGTTTCCCGCCTAAGCGCCGAATGGTTCACAAGATACTTATAATTTTAATAAATCGGAACATAAATTTTTTCGGTCATTTCATCATATTCTTTTTTAATATCGCTATATACGGTAATGCCGCCGCCGCTTCTATAAAAATAGTCTTTTCCCGTTTTTTCTATAAATCTTATCATAACGGAACTTTTAAAAACTTCCCCGTCATATATGCCGAAAACTCCCGTATAATAACCTCTGCTTTCCGGTTCGGTTTCTTTTATAATTTCCAGAGTTTCTCTTTTAGGCGCCCCGCAAATGGATCCTGCGGGAAGCATACCGCAAAGAATGTCTCCGAACCTTGTATTCAATTCAGGTTTAATTCTGCCTTCAATCTCCGAGGTCATCTGCAATAATTCTCCAAAATTAGTTTTAACGGTTTCTATAAAACAAAACCTATTGACTTTTACGTCTTTACATACTATATTCAAATCGTTTCTTAAAAGGTCGACGACCGTTAAATGTTCGGCTCTTTCTTTTTTATCGTTTAAAAGAATTTCTTTTGCATCCGGAATACCGGCATCTATTGTTCCTTTAATAGGATAAGTAAAAATCTTTCCGCCGGTTATGTTGATAAAAGTTTCCGGGGAAAACAAAACAAATTCGCCGGAAGAATTTTTAAAATAAAGTTTATACTTCGACCTGCTCTTATAAAATATTTCCTGCAAACCGAGATTAATCTCAACAGGACTTTTAAAGGTTAAATTTACAAGATACGAATTACCGGCCTTTTCATGTTTAATAACATTATTAAAAGCTTTTTTATAAACTTCGAATTGAACCGGATTTTTTTGAATTTTTAATTCATGCTTATCCGATATATTATCCGCATATCCTGTATAATTGTTAACGCCGTCTATAAAATATTTTACGCAAAAGTCTTTCACCTCCGATAATTCCATAATAATTGGAAACTTCATCTCAAAATCTACGATAAAAAGAAACTTAATTCCATTTTTTCCATAAAAATTCATTTTTTCTACGAAATTAGAATCTAAAATCATATCGCATTATGGTTTCGGGGCAGTTGCGTTTTAGTGAATTAATTTTTAGGAATGACGACTTATGTTGCAAATATCTATCGTAATATCTTCAGGGTCAAGCATTGCATTTATTAAGGATACTTTCTGAAAACGATTTAGGTCGTCAATCGAAACCTTTCTTTCTATTATCTCGTTATTTTCTAGAAGATAGCGTCTTTTCACTCCGTTTAAAAGGTAAGTATCCGGGGTAATCCATTTTTCTCCATCAAACAAAATTATATTAG
>JAJXXD010000073.1 GCA_021781285.1 bacterium
TGCTCCGGCTTTTCTCACTTCTTCTATTAAGGCTTTATGTCTTTCGCGGTTAAGAATTATAACGGTAAGGTCTTCGACGTATCTGTTCAGGGCATCCGCAATTCTATGAAGATTTTCGGTCGGAGAAAGATTAATATCGATAGCGCCTTTCGCTTTAGGTCCTACGGCTATCTTCTGCATATAGGTATCGGGGGCATGAAGAAAGTTTCCATGGTCGCCTATGGCCATTACGGCGATAGCATTAGGCGCGCTCGTAGCGGCTAAAGTGGTTCCTTCTAGCGGGTCAACGGCTATATCGACCTTCTGCCCTTTTCCATTGCCTACTTTTTCCCCTATATAAAGCATGGGGGCTTCGTCTCTTTCACCTTCGCCGATAACTATAGTGCCGTCTACATCGATATAATTAAGGGAGTCTCTCATGGATTCCACGGCCGCCCTATCCGCCGCTTTTTCGTCGCCTCTGCCGATAAATCTTGCAACCGATATGGCGGCATGCTCTGTAACTCTGGCAAATTCAATAGTCAACGCTTTATCGTCCATAACTGCTCCTCCCTTTTATTAAAGGGGGCAGATTTAAGCCTGCCCCCTTTCGATGAATAATTAAATACAGTAATCTCTTTTTTATCCGCGTTCCGGCACTCCGTCATATTCGTGAAGGTTTGAAGCCAATCTTCTGAAAGGTTTTTCCCTCATCCATTCCTCAAAAACCTGACCGACGAGTCCGGCGGAACGGGCGATAATAAAGAAGCCTTTGCCGAGCTTGTAATCGAAACCCATATCGGAAATTATTGCGGCGATACAACCGTCAACGTTAAGAGGGAGTTTCTGCTCCGGCTTTTTAAGCCTGAATTCGTCCGCGATTCCGACGGCAAGTTTAACGTAGTTACCGCCAAAGTTTAAGTCCTTAGCGACGTCTAAGAGTCTTTTAGTCCTCGGATCTACGGTATGAAGTTTATGTCCGTAACCGGCAAGCCTTTTTTTATTTTTGAGCGCATCTTCTACTATATTTGTCGCCATTTCTTTTATATCGGCGTCTTTAAGTCCTTCTTTACCCTTTAAATAATCCTGAAACATTTTGGCGGCTTTTTCTATAGCACCTCCGTGGGCATCGCCAAGAGTCAGGACTCCCGCGGCTACGGCGGCGTTGAGCGAATTTCCGCCCGAAAACACCGTTCTGGCGGCAACGGCGGAAGGCGTCGCTATGCCTGCATCTATGCACGAAACGAAGATTGCATCGAGCATTTTAGCTTCGTTCTGATTTGGAAGTTCGCCTTTTAAAAGCAGGAAACAGACCTCGGCATAAGATTTACTGCCTATTAAATTGTCGAGATTATAGCCTCTTATAAGAATTTTGCCGTCCTGATTCGACGTGATGGCGCTGCGCCATTCTTTTTGGGAAACCTTTTCAGACATAAATTTGCGCTCCTTTTTTAATTCTAATTTTAAATTTAAAAACGAAACCTCCTTTAGTCTCGACAAATGCGGTAGAGACTAAAGGAGTGATTTTTTATTATACTTCAATTTAATTTACTTTAACGTGCTGTAAAGAGGATTGACGTTATCGGACGAACTATCTTCAAAGTCCCTTTTGACTCCGAGCGAAATTAATGAATTTACGAGTTCGTGATAAAATTTCGCAACCTTGATTGTTCCGGTTTTTTTGCCGACTTCTTCAAGCATTTTTATCTTATTCGTCGCTTTGCCCATCCCTCTTTCTACTATTGCTCCCGCATGGCCGAACGAAACGCCTTCCGGCATCATCTCCTGAAAAACTCCTGCGACAAACACCGCTAAGGGCTTGGTATATCCGCCTTTAGCGACGAGTTCGGCAACCTGTTCTTCGTATGTGCCGCCCGGCTCTCCCATTATAACGCATGCCTGAACGTTTTTGTCTTTTTCGAGTTCGGGCAGAACATCGGCGAATGTGGTACAGGCTATAACATCGCCGCCGACCGCCAGAGCCATATAAATGCCGAAACCCCTTCTTTTAAACATTTCGGAAGTAGTAACGGTGAGTCCGCCGCTTTTTGAAAGAACGACTATAGAACCGTCTTTAAATGCAATACTCGGGTCTTTGCCGCCGATAGCTCCGATTCTTCCAACCGACGGAACATAACATCCTAAAGACGTTCCTCCGACTACGGTAACGCCTTTTTCTTTCGCAAGTTCGTATATTATTATGGAATCCCTGATGGGAACATGTTCGGTAATTATGTACATAAGTTTAATTTCGTTGTCAATAAGCTCGTAAACCGCATCCAGAACGGAAGTAGGAGGAACGTATATAAGTCCGGTATTTACCGACTCCTTAAATTCTTTAACTTTTAAGGCGTCTTTTACGGTATCGAAAACGGGAACCGGGCATTCTTCTTTGAGAACCGTTCCGCCCTTTCCCGGAGTTACTCCGCATTTTACTATGCCTGGGAATAACTTTTCGGATTCTATAACGACCTGGGAGGCCTCTCTTCCCGTAATGCCGATTACTATAACGCCGGTGCCGTCGTTTAAAAATTTAGTGCCTTTCCCTTTCATATGAATAATCTCCAGTTAATTCTTTTAACGAACTATATTAAATTTTTAGATTTTAAAATCTCATAAAGTTTCTGAGGGGCTTCGGTAAGCGGAAGTTCGGAATCGTATATAACCCCTTCTATATTATTTTTTACGAAACATTCGCTAAGCATTTTTAACCCTTTCTGATATTCGGGACCGCTTCTTCTTACGACCCATATTAATCCTTCGGGGAACGTTCCGTCTTTTTTCATTTCTTCTATAGCGGAAACCAGACCTTCGCCGAGCGTCACGTCTATTCTGGTGTTGCTTGCCGTTCCGCCGCATACTAAAACCGCTTTTAATCCCGGTTTTGAAAGTATGATTTTTGAAATCTTGTTCATTTTTTCCGCCGGCGGATTTCCGCCTATATCGGTGAGGTTTGCAGGCTTCATTCCTATGGCGAAAACCGTTTCGGCCGTGATGGTAGAACCGCCTCCGCCGAACGTCATCATTCCGATATTTCCGTCTAATTCGACATATGAGCCTGCTTTTCCCCTATGGTCGTCCCTGTCTATTAAATGCGCCGCTTTCTCTCTTTCCGTAAGAGGCCTTCCCATTGCGCCTCTTGCGCTGTATATTTTTGAAGGGGCTATTCTTGCGTCGTCGTCTATCATGGTTACCGCATCTATCGCGAGAATCTTCTGTTTATCGGGATTTGCCTTGTCTCCAGCAATAATTAAAGGATTTACTTCTAAAAGCCTTGCTTCAGAATTCCAAAACCCCTTATACATATTTGCTATAACTTCTGACAACTGCCTTAATACAGGTTTATCTTCCAGTCCGATTTCAGTTAAATATTCTCTGACCTTATAAGGAAAAAGCCCTTCAAGCGGATTTATTTCAAAAGTAAATATTTTGGAAGGGTCCTGCGCCTCGACGTCCATTCCGCCTTCAAGCGAAACTACGAATACCGGACGCCTCGGTTTTGAAGAATATGTAAAACTGACGTATAATTCTTTTATTATGGAGGCCTTTTCCTGCAGAATTACGCTTACGGGTTTTTCGCCGTAAACTTCAGCTCCCATTAAAGCCTGTACATGTTCGTTGGCTTCGTCTCCCGTTTTTGCAAATTTGACGGCGCCGGCTTTACCTCTTTTCCCGACGAGAACCTGAGATTTGATAACGACGTCGCCGTACTGCTCGACAAAGTCGGCTACATTCTGTCCCGGGTGTTGAACTACTAAATATTTAGGCGTAGGTACGCCGTATTTTTTAAATATGGTATCGTATGTTTCGTATTCATAAAGTTTCATAAATAATAATCCTCGTTTTAACTTAAAATAGGCGTTCCGGTCAGTTTGCGTTAATGCCGACCGGAACGCCGTCTTAAATTATATAGTAGTAGGTTTTACATATTTTCGGCGATTCTTTCCCCGAATTGCGAACATTTAACTTCCGTAGCCCCTTCCATCTGTCTTGCAAGGTCATAGGTAACGTATTTCTGCTCGATAGTTTTGTTTATGCCTTTTTCGACAAGGTCTGCCGCTTCTTTCCAGCCCAAATGCACAAGCATCATAACGGCGGACAGGATTAAAGAACCCGGGTTTGCCTTATCCTGATTTGTATATTTAGGAGCGGAACCATGGGTAGCTTCAAAAACGGCGATAGTATCCGACATATTTGCTCCGGGAGCCATACCGAGACCTCCGACCTGTGCGGCTAAGGCATCGGACATATAGTCTCCGTTAAGATTTGGCAATGCAAGAACCGAGTACTCGTCCGGCCTGAGAAGTCCCTGTTGGAACATAGAGTCGGCAATCCTGTCTTTAATAATAATTTTATCGGTATGACCGGTAACCTCGGCTTCCGTTATCAATTTGCCGCTAAATTCATCTCTTGCCACTTCGTATCCCCAATCTTTGAAAGCGCCTTCCGTAAATTTCATTATATTGCCTTTATGGACTAAAGTAACGCTCGATTTGCCGTTGTCTATAGCATACTGGATAGCCTTTTTAATAAGTCTTTTAGATGCAAAAGGCCCCATCGGTTTTATTCCCAGTCCTGCATCCTCCCGTATTTTTTCTTTATTCTTCGGGTCAAGCGATATTAAAAAATCTCTTAGTTTTTTGGCTTCAGCGCTTCCAGACCTGAATTCTATGCCGGCATAAATGTCTTCGGTATTTTCCCTGAATATTATCATATCTACTTTTTCGGGATGTTTGACAGGCGAAGGTATTCCTTTATAATATTTAACAGGTCTTACACAGGCAAAAAGGTCGAGAACCTGCCTGATAGTTACGTTTAAAGACCTGAATCCGCCGCCTACGGGGGTAGTTAACGGTCCTTTAATGCTGACCGAATATTCTTTAAGGGCGGTTATAGTATCTTCCGGAAGATACTGTCCTTCACCGTATTTTTCGACCGCTTTTTCTCCCGCATAAACTTCGAACCAGTGAATTTTTCTTTTGCCGCCGTACGCTTTCTTAACCGCCGCATTGATAACCGTGTGCATTGCTCTAGTTAAATCTGCGCCGATTCCGTCGCCCTCTATAAAAGGAATAATCGGGTCGTCCGGAACTTCAAATTTGTTCGGTCCTAAGACCTTAATTTTCGAACCTTCCTTTGGTTCGGTAAGTTTTTGATAAGATGCCATAGATAGATTACCTCCTTATAATCTATTTAAGTTAAATTAGAATAAAGCCTAAACTAATGTAGCTATAGATTATAATAAAACATTTTTTTAAAATCAAGCAAAAAATTAGTTTCGTTAGATAAAATCTTTAAATGAATTTAAAAAAGCTTTAAATAAAGATGAGCCGGAATCAAAAAATAAACCGCTGTTTTGAGCTAACGTTTCGGAATAATAATCGGCACCGTATTTCCCGTCCGTATTTTTGATCCGCGTCGAAAAACTGCAGAAAGGAACAGGTTCCGGAGTATGTTTTTTCAATTTAACCTGATTGTAGTGGTCGGGCAGGATCATTATAGTGTATTCGCCGAATTTCTTAAGCCCTTCAAGCGCTCCGCCGACTATAAAATTGTCGAAATCTTCTATGGCTTTGAGTTTTTTATCTATGCTTCCTTCATGGGAGGCCTCGTCGGCAGCCTCGACGTGAATATAAACAAAATCGCCGTTATTTAATGATTCCATTCCGTATCCGACTTTGCCTTTATAGTTGGTATCTAAATATCCCGTCGCCCCCGGAACGTTTATGACTTTAAGTCCGGCATATTTTCCTATTCCTTTAACTAAATCTACCGCCGAAATAACAGAACCGCTTAGACCGTAGGCTTCTTTAATAGTCGGCATGGAAGGCTTGTATCCCTGTCCCCACAGCCATATCGAATTTGCCGGAAGCTTTCCTGCGGCGACCCTTTTTTTATTTACATCGTGATTTTCCAATATTTTTTCAGCCTTACGCATTATTTCAAGTATTTCCGGACTTGAAGCCGCTCCGTGAGGAAGATATTCGTCTATTTGCAAATCCGGTATATCGTGCGGCGCAACGGTTTGAAGGCCGTTTATATCGATGCCTTCGGCAACCAAAAGATGCCTGTAGCTCACGCCCGGGTAAAAATGAAACTTTTTGCTGCCGAGTTCTTTTTGAAATGTTTCTATTATGCTTTTTGCTTCTTCGGTAGTAATATGTCCGCCGGAATAGTCATTCATATATCTTTTTCCGTCTTTTTCCAGTATATTAACGAGATTAAGCCTGAACGCGACATCGTCTTTTCCGAGTTCGACGCCCATACTTGCCGCCTCTAAGGGCGATCTGCCGGTATAATAATTTAAAGGATCGTATCCAAGTATAGACATAGAGCCTATATCGCTGCCCGGAAGACATCCGTCGGGAATGGTCTTCATCAAACCGATAACTCCTCTTGCCGCTACGGAATCCATATTAGGCGTTTTCGCATATTCTAAAGGCGTCTTCCCGCCGAGTTCCGACAGAGGCAAATCCGCCATACCGTCGGGACACAAAATAACGTATTTATGTCTGTTCATTTAATTAAATTAATCCTCCTGATTCTATTTTTTGCAAAATTATGTGCTTCATAAAACAATAATTAACTTTTGTTATATAGCAACTGCATTGATTGCAGAAGATTGCTTCGTCGCTGTAGCTCCTCGCAATGACATCATATGGTCATTGCGAGCGTAGCGAAGCAATCTCGTCTTTACTACTTCAATCCCATTACTTTAAGTACGGAATTTTTGTCGCATGGAACAACGACGGGTTCTTTTGAAACTTTTATCGCATTCCCGGGATCTTTAAGCCCGTGTCCAGTAAGGGTCAGTACGCAAACGGAGCCTTTTTTAAAAAATCCGCGTCCGTTTAATTTTATTAATCCGGCGAAACTTATAGCGGAAGCAGGTTCGCAGAATACGCCTTCGTTTGCGGCAAGAAGGGCATACGCCTTTAATATATCTTCATCGCTTATAGCTTCAATTAATCCGCCGGACTCGTCTCTTGCCGCAACAGCTTTCTGCCAGCTTGCGGGATTGCCTATTCTTATCGCGGTTGCAACCGTGTGCGGTTCTTTGACTATATGGTTTAAAACTATAGGAGCGGCGCCTTCCGCCTGAAAACCGAGCATTTTTGGAAGGCTTTTTATTTTACCTGCGGCGTAATATTCTTTATAGCCTTTCCAGTAAGCCGTGATATTTCCGGCATTTCCTACCGGAAGGATATGATAATCCGGCGCGGAGCCGAGTTCGTCGGCTATCTCGAAGCTCGCCGTCTTCTGCCCTTCTAATCTGAACGGATTTACCGAATTAACTAATGTAACGTCGTATTCCTCGGCAATTTCGCGGGTAATTACAAGCGCCTCGTCAAAGTTTCCCTGTATCTGCATTACGACGGCGCCGTGCACTAAAGCCTGCGAGAGCTTACCCGCCGCTATTTTGCCTTCGGGAATCAAAACGAAAGATTTTATTCCGGCTCTTGCCGCATAAGCCGAGGCGGATGCGGAAGTATTTCCGGTAGAAGCGCATATTACGGCTTTTGAACCGTCTGATACGGCTTTAGATACCGCCATGGTCATGCCTCTATCCTTAAAGGAACCGGTCGGATTCAAGCCTTCGTATTTGAAATATATTTCTATATCAGGGTTTATAATCTTCCCTAAATTGCGCGCTTTTATCAAAGGGGTATTCCCTTCGAGTATGGTAATTATATGCCTGTCGTCTATTTCCGGCAAAAAATCTCGATACCTTTTGATTACGCCTTCATATTTGTTAAGTACCAAACTACCCTCCTTTTAAGTCTGTCTCCCGTCTTATTTAATTTATCTTTTAACTAATATTATCCTCTATTCTTAGAACCATAGTTTTTGCCGAAATAACGTCTAATTTGTCGCATAATGCTATGCTTTTAAACAGTTCTTCTTCGT
>JAJXXD010000172.1 GCA_021781285.1 bacterium
ATTTGATTCCCTGAACGATTTCAGAAACATAAGAAAAGCCGTAGAAACGGCAAAAAAGAAGAAAAAAACGGTTGAAGCCACTATATGCTATACGACGAGTCCCGTCCATACGAACGAGCTTTTTACCCAAATGGCAGTTGAACTTGAGAATATGGGGGCGGATACTATATGCATAAAAGACATGGCAGGGCTCCTTTCTCCCACTAATGCTTATAATCTTGTATCTATGATTAGAAAAAAAATAAGCCTTCCTATTCATTTACATTCACATTCTACCAGCGGTTTTGCTTCCATGTCTTTATTGAAAGCGGTGGAAGCGGGGGCGGATATTATAGATACGGCAATTTCGTCTATGTCTTGCGGGACATCGCATCCTCCCACCGAGTCGATGGTTTTTACATTATCGGAGATGGGTTACGATATCGACCTCGACCTCGAAAAACTTAAAGAGGTTGCGGATTATTTCAGAAACGTCAGGAAAAGATACGGCTCTTTAGAAAGCGAATATACGAACATAAATGCAGACATTATAGTTACTCAGGTTCCGGGCGGAATGATGTCCAATCTTGCGAACCAGCTTAAAGAGCAGAACGCTCTTGACAAAATGGAAGAGGTGCTTTATGAAGTTCCTCAGGTAAGGGAAGATTTCGGCTTCCCCCCCTTGGTAACCCCGACTTCTCAGATTGTAGGAACGCAGGCCGCTCTTAACGTAATAACCGGCGAAAAATATAAAGTGGTAACAAGCGAAACAAAAAATTACCTTAAAGGCTATTACGGCAAGCCGCCCGCCGAAATTAATCCCGAGATACAGAAACGGGTGCTTGGGAACGAAGAAATCGTTACCGTCAGGCCTGCCGATTTAATAGAGGCCGAACTATCTAAAAAATATAAAGATATTAAAGAATTCGATATAAACGACGAGGACCTGCTTTCGTATGTTTTATTTCCCAATATCGCTTTAGAATTTTTTAAAGACAGAAAAGCCGGCAATCTGCCGGATTATTCAAAACCTACCGATAAAGAATCGGTTATAAGTCCGGCGCAGGAACAGAGTGCCTTGCAAGAATCGACTCCTGCCGCTTTGGAAAAGGACGGCGGACTTGCTCCGAGCGAGTTTATCGTTACGGTTCACGGCGAAAGCTATAAGATAAAAATTGCGGGCGTAGGACACAAGTCGGATCAAAAAAGACCTTTTTTCTTGAATATAGACGGCGCATTGGAAGAAGTGGTCATAGAATCGCTTACCGAAATCGTCCCGAGCGCCGGCGGAGAAATAGTAGGCGAAAGCATAGCAAGGTCAAAAAGGCCTTCTCCGAAAAGGGACGGCGATGTTTATGCCCCTATGCCGGGAAGGATTACAAAAGTTATAGTTAAAGAAGGCAGTCCGGTAAAAGCGGGCGATACCGTTTTAATAGTAGAAGCGATGAAAATGGAAAACGAGATACATACCCCTATCGACGGCGTGGTTAAAGAAATTTACATAAAAGAAGGGGACAGCGTAAATCCCGACGAAACCTTAATTTACGTCGAGGCTTGTAATACTTAATATTGTGGTATAATTAAGTAAGAAGGTGAGTAAATTGATTAGAAAACCTGCCGCAATAGGTTATTTTTATCCGGAAGGAATAGATAATATAAAGAATTTAATCGATTCCTTCGATGTTGTTCCTCCGAAAGAAAAAATAAATGCTTTCGGTATTATATCGCCGCATGCCGGTTATGTATATTCCGGAAAGACGGCGTATGCCGGATTTTCAAGCATTAAAATAAAAAATAACATTATTATCATAGGTCCGAACCATACAGGTATGGGAGCCGGTTATTCCGTTATGAATAACGGTAAATACGATTTTAAAGATTTTTCCGTTTCTATTAACGCCGAGCTTGCCGACGCTATAATAAAAGACGCCGGCAGTCCGTTTATTTCCGATGAACTTGCGCATTTAAAAGAACATTCCGTCGAAGTACAGATACCCCTTCTGTATAGTTTTAAAAAAGATTTTAAGATTGTTCCCATAGTGGTTTCTTTTATAAGGTATAACGACGTATTAAATGCTTCTAAGGCGATATTTAATGCTTTAAGGAAATTGAATCTGCTTGACGACGTTTTAATAGTAGCAAGTTCCGATATGACCCATTATGAACCGGCGGAATCCGCCCGATTAAAAGACGATATTGCCATTAAAGAAATTTTGGATTTGAATCCGCGCGGCCTATACGAAAAAGTCGGAGAAAACGATATTACTATGTGCGGCTTTATTCCGGCGTCTATAATGCTTAATGTCGCTAAAATGGCGGGCCGCACAAAATCGAAATTGATAGGCTATACAAATTCTGGAGAGGCATCCGGCGATTATTCGAGCGTGGTCGGATATTCCTCCATCGTTATATATTAAAAAATAATGAATAATATAAAAACAAGATTTGCTCCGAGTCCTACCGGTTTTCTGCATATAGGAGGAGCAAGAACGGCTCTTTTTAGCTATGTTTACGCCAAACATAACGGCGGAAAATTTGTATTAAGGATTGAAGATACCGACTTTGAACGCTCAGAAAAAAGATTCGAAGAAGATATAATGGAAAGCCTGAAATGGCTTTCCATTATTCCGGACGAAGAAGTAATATTCCAATCCGACCGCCTCGAAATTTACAGGTCTTATATAGATAAGCTCCTAAAAGAAGATAAAGCATACTACTGTTTTTGTTCTAAAGAACTTCTGGAAGAAGACAGGAATAAGCTTATCGCCGAAAATAGAAAGCCTATGTACGTCGGGAGATGCCGTGAGTTAAAGCCCGGCGAAGCCCTTTTAAAAACCCCCCATGTAATCAGATTCAGGGTTGATAGGACTTCCGGCGCCGCTACAGGATTTAAAGATTTGATAAGAAACCAGCATATAAGCGTCAATAACGATGAAATAGACGATTTCGTGCTCGTCCGCGAGGACGGCATCCCGACCTATAATTTTGCCGTAGTCATAGACGACGCCCTCACCGGAATAACGCACATCATAAGAGGAGACGACCATGTCAGCAATACCCCGAAACAGATAATGCTGTATAACGCGTTAGGCTTTGATGCGCCGGAGTTTGCCCATGTTTCTATGATACTCGGTTCGGATGGAAAAAGGTTATCTAAAAGACACGGGGCGACGTCGGTCAACCAGTACAAAAAAGAAGGATTTTTGCCTGAAGCTCTTGTTAACTATTTAATAAGGCTCGGCTGGTCGCATGGAAACGATGAGATATTTTCCATGGACGAGATAATAAAATATTTCGATTTAAAAAATATAAGCAAGTCTGCCGCTATATTCAATACCGAAAAATTGCTTTGGCTGAACTCCCATTATATAAAATCGAAAGACCCGTTTGTTTTAATTAATTTAATAAACGATATAAAAGATGATTTTCAACCCCCTCTAAACATCGATATAAAAACCGCCGCTCTTGCGGATTCTCTTAAATCCCGAGCGAAAACGCTTGTCGAATTGAAGCAAAAGCTGGATTTTTTTGTGAATGAAGATATAGATTACAAAGACGAAATTTTGAGCGAATTTAATTTTGGCGAAAACGACCTCAAATTTTTAAAATCGTTCAGGGAATTCATCGCCGGATTAAACGATGAAATTTTTAATTGCGGCAATATAGATTTGACCGATAAAACAGGTAAGGAAAATGCCTTAGAAATATTAAAAAATTCTATAGAATCTATAAAAAACGAATTTAACGATTTTTTGTCTAAAAACAACTGTACTATGAAAGAAAAAGCTATGACAATAAGATTAGCTTTTACCGGAGAAAAAGTAAGTCCGCCCATATACGAGATTATATTTGCGCTGGGAAAAGAAAGATGCATTAAAAGAATCGATAAATTTTACGATAGCATACAAAACATTACTGCTTAAAAATCCTTAATTATTATGCCGTTAAAAATATGCGGAATAGACGAAGCGGGCAGAGGCTGTCTTGCAGGTCCGGTGGTATCGGCGGCTATAATAATAGACAAAAGCAAAATTCCTTCAGGCATTAGGGATTCCAAACAGTTAACGGAGGCAAAGAGAAACGAGTATTATAAGATGCTTATATCCGATGCCGCTTATTATTCTATCGGCACTGCATCTCATACGGAAATCGACGAAATCAATATTTTAAAAGCGGCTATGCTGTCTATGCAAAGGGCGTTCGACGGCTTATCCGTAAAACCGGACGTAGTAATTATAGACGGTCCGTTCGCCCCTGATGGTTTAACCGATATTGCCGGATTGAAAGTTATTCCGGTTATCAAGGGAGACGACAGAGTTAAGTTGGTCGCCTGCGCTTCCGTAATAGCCAAAGTTTTCAGAGACGGGTTGATGGTTTTGCTGGACGAAAAATATCCACATTACGGTTTTAAGCGGCACAAGGGCTATGCAACGGCGGAACACAAAAATAACCTCATAAAATATGGATCTAGTGAGGTTCACAGAAAAACCTTTAAGTTTTAACGATATATAATGTACAATAAAAATTGATATGAATAATAAAATAACTGGCGGCAAATCATTGAACAAGACCAAAGGAGACAGAGGGGAAAAAATAGCCGCCGAATTTTTGCAAAAAATAGGATATAAAATTATAAAAACAAAATTCAGGAAGGGGCGCAATGAAATAGATATTATTGCGAAAAGCGAAAGCGGAGTTTTAAATTTTATAGAAGTTAAAACAAGGTTTGAAAGCAAGTTTGGAAAGCCTTATGAAGCGGTGGATAAAAATAAGTTAAAAAAAATAATAGAAGTATCAAATTTTTTTTTGATGAATTCCAATATAGACAGAGAAAAAAGTTTTATAAATTACGGAATTGTTTCGATTGAATATATAGAGCACAGTTCTATTAAATTAATTTTTTTTGAAAATATTCTTGATTAAAATAAATAAACCAAGATGAAAAAAAATAATTCGATAAAAATATGTCTTGCCCAGACAAATCCAAAGGTCGGGGATTTAAAGAAAAATATCGAAAATCACATTGAAATTATTTCCGGGGCGAAGGATAAAGGGGCGAATCTTGTAGTTTTCCCCGAGCTTTCTTTAACGGGATATTTTTTAAAAGACAGCGTTTACGATTTAGGGATAAATATCAATACCGATGAAGCAGCAATTTTAGAACCTATTTATAAGGCGGCCAAAGATTTGGATATTTCGGTTATTGCAGGTTTTGTCGAAAAAGATGCGGATTTTAATTTCTATAACTCTTCCTGCTGTATCTCTAAAGGCAAGCTGATTAACGTGCATAGAAAAGTTTATTTGCCGACATACGGAATGTTTGAAGAATTGAGATATTTTAAGCCGGGAGATGGATTCGGCGTTTTTGATATGGACGGGGTTAAAGTTTCCGTTTTAACCTGCGAAGACGCTTGGCATCTTTCTTCATCTTATATTGCCGTAAATAAAGGGGCGCATATAATTATAGTTAATTCGGCATCTCCGGCAAGAGGTATTACCGCCGGACTTAATAAATTTAATTCTATGAATATGTGGGAGGAACTGCTTTCCGTTATAGCTTTTTATTACAAAAGCTATGTAATATACGTTAACAGGGTAGGTTTTGAAGACGGAATAGGATTTTCCGGGGGTTCGTGTATATTAAATCCTTTAGGAGAGGTGGAAAAAAAGTTGGATTACTTAGAAGAAGAGGTAGTTTCAGCCGATATAAATTTAGACCTTCTGAATAACGAAAGATTTAAAACACCTCTCATAAGAGACGAGAATTTAAATCTGACGCTTAAAGAGATTGAAGGCATTATAAATAAGGGAACAAAAAAATGAAAAAAGAACTTCCTAAAATAGATGAATATAATTTCCCCCTTATCTATAAACACCTTTCTAATTTTATTAAGATAGAGGTTTCAAAAGCACGGGTAAATAGCGTAGTTTTGGGATTGTCTGGGGGTATAGATTCAGCCGTAGCGTGCTATTTAGCCTCAAATGCCCTTGGAAAAGAAAACGTAGCTGCGTTGATTATGCCTTATGAAAGCAGTTCCGGGTCAAGTATGGACGATGCCTTAAAAGTCGTCAAGACGCTCGGTATTTCTCATTATGTTATAGATATAACGAAACAGATAAACGAATATTTTACGAAAGAAAAAGCCGTTGCGGCTCCGGACGATATCAGGGTTAGAAAAGGCAATAAAATGGCAAGAGAAAGAATGTCTATCTTATACGATTATTCATATAAATTAAATTCTTTGGTTCTGGGAACAAGCAATAAATCCGAACTTCTTTTAGGTTACGGAACGCTTTACGGAGATATGGCATCCGCGTTAAATCCTATAGGCGATATTTATAAAACGCAGATATATCAACTCGCGGAGCATCTCGATATTCCAAAAAGTATAATAACCAAAGCTCCTTCGGCTGATTTATGGGAAGGGCAGTCCGATGAAGGCGAACTCGGTTTTACTTATGAAACGGCAGACGGTATAATGTATCTTTTAATAGATAAAATGTACAAACCGGAGGTCGTAGTTTCTTTAGGGTATGACGAGAATCTTGTTAATAAAATATACGACAAAATAAAAAAATCCCAGTATAAAAGACGAATGCCTTTGATAGCCAAGGTCTCGGAGCGGACGATAAATATAGATTTTAGATATTTAAGGGACTGGGCGTAATCAGATGGGCGCATTATACGTTGTTGCCACCCCGATAGGAAACCTCGAAGATATTACGATAAGAGCGTTAAAGATAATGAGGCAGGCGGATTTTATAGCATGCGAAGACACTAGAAAGACAAGAATATTGACTTCGCGTTACCATATAAAAACACGCTTAATTCCGTATCACGAATATAATAGAAAATCCGCGGCGGACGGCATCGTCGCAAACATATTAAAGGATAAAAACGTTGCGCTCGTCAGCGAAGCGGGAACGCCCCTGATATCCGACCCGGGTTCGTATTTAGTAAGATTATGCGTGGAAAAAGGCATAAAGGTAGTTCCGATCCCCGGACCTTCAAGCGTATTGGCCGCACTTTCGGCATCCGGTCTCGATACGTCCGAGTTTACGTTTATAGGGTTTTTACCGAAAAAAGGGGGTAAGAGAAAAAAACTTCTTGCCAAACTTAAGGAAGAAAAAAGAGTTTTTATATTATTTGAGCCGGGAAGAAGCGTAGAAAAATTGTTTGCCGATATAAACGAGATTTTCGGAAACATAAAAATTTGTTATGCGAAAGAATTGACCAAAATATATGAATTTATAGAAACTAAAGATTTAAAAGCGGTACTGGAAGAAATTAAAGGCAGGCCGGAACTTATTAAAGGCGAAATTACCCTCGTTATAGACCCCGTTTCTCTGCAGTCTAACTTAGAGATTGATTCGTCGTCTCCGCATCTTTAGATATCTCGCAATGACGCTATTTTAAAATTTTAAAATCTTTAAAATTAGACAGGTCGTTCTGTTCGTAAAGTTTGACTTCTTTTACTCTGGAAGAAGGAGGACCGACGTGAACCGAAGCTATCATTTCCTTTATTTGTTCTTCCCCGCCTTCGAAAAATGCTTCTACGTGACCGTCATGGGTGTTCATGACGTATCCTTTGACGCCTATTCTTTCGGCTTCAAGTTTTGTAAAATTACGGAAGTTAACGCCTTGAACTATTCCCTTAATTATAACTCTGTAAGATTTTAACGCCATTATTAAAATTAAAACTTAATTACTATTTCGTGTGGTGCGCCGCAGCGTGCTTATGGTGCTCGGTATGGGTATGCGCGCTATGAGCCTGCTTATTGACTTTTTCTTCCAGCGTTTTTATTTTATCTTCCAATTCTTTAATTTCCGAAC
>JAJXXD010000154.1 GCA_021781285.1 bacterium
AATATAAGCATTCACGTTTAATGCGAGCAATAAAATATGAATTACATTGGATAAATTCAGTTCTTCTTTCCTTAATAAATTAATTAAAACCGTAAGAGATTCCGACCTTATGGCATGGGGGGGGAGAGTAGTAGCCGCCGTCAGCGGCGGGGTAGATTCGACCGTCCTGCTTTATTCCCTTTACGAACTTAGGCATTATTTCGGAATTAATATTGCGTGCGCTTCATTCGACCACAAAATAAGACCGTCCTCAGGCGAAGATACGGTGTTCGTTAAAGATTTATGCAAGAAACTTTCCATTCCTTTTTATACTGAAAGCAAAGACGTTAAATTATATGCAAAAGAAAATAAATTAAATCTTGAAGAAGCGGCGCGCATTTTGAGATACCGCTTTTTAATGAAAACGGCCGATGATTTTAAAGCGGAAAAGATTGCCGTCGCCCACCATTTAGACGATTTTGCCGAAAATTTGGTTATGAGGTTAATTACCGGAGGGGGGGCTGGCGCGATATCGGGTTTTAACGTCCAATCCGGCATCGTAATCAGGCCGCTTATAAACCATTCGAAATCGGAAATAACGGATTTCGCAAATAAAAATTCCATTAAATTCGTCGAAGACTATACGAACGCGGATACAAAAATTTTAAGAAATTTCGTCAGATTAAATATTATGCCTTCTCTTAAAGAATGCAATCCCTCTTTTTTGAAAACGGTTAAAAATACAGCGGAAATATTAAGAAAAGACGACGATTTTATCGAGAAAATTGCGCGTAAAAGCTTTAACGATATTGCCAAACCGGACATTAACGGAAAACGTATCGTTTTTGAAAAAAACGACTTATTAAGATTGGAAGACGCTTTATTATATAGGATTTTAAGGATTTCGGTTTTGAACGCCTACGGATATGATTCAAAAAATAAAAATGATATTTTCATAAAAAAACCGATAGTTTATTATAAAAATCTTAAAGCGTTTGTTCAACTCATAAAATCAGAAAAAGCTAATACCTATTTTTATATTAATTCATTTACCGCCGCCAGAAAAGAATACGATAAGATTATTGTCGAATATATTCCGTCGGCAAAAAACTTAATCTTTAAATCTTTTAATTTTGAACTTGAAGAGCCTCTTGAGAGCCCAAAATCAGGTCTAAAAAAAAGATATAACTACTTAATCGATAAGGCTGCCGTCGAAACCGGAAAGCAGTCGGTAAATATTAAGGAGATCAATAAAGTCTTTCATATAGAAAAATTATCCGCTGAGGCATCGGATAAAATTATAAAAGATATTTTAGAAAAAAAAATTGATTTTCAGCCGAATATCGCTTATTTCGATTACGACAGAATCAGTCTTCCTATCACGATAAGACCTTTCAACGAAGGCGACAGATTTGTCCCGCTGGGCATGAAAAGCGGTAAAAAATTAAAAGAATATTTTATAGACAAGAAGGTTGCCGTGAATATAAGAAAAATAATTCCGGTAATACTTTTCGGCGGTAAAATAGCATGGATTTCCTTTAACGAGATAAGCGACGATATTAAAATAACGGGATTTACAAGGAATGTCGGAATTATGCGGATAGAGTGAAAATTCCGAATTGCCCGTCATTTAGAATGCACCCAAATCCCGTCATTGCGGGCGCAATGACGTTATTAAGTAATTCAGGTAATTCATATATAAAAATTCTAAATCGGGATTTAGAATGCAAATAGTTATTGAAAAAAATATATAAATATGACATATTTATATATGAGCCGTATAATAATTCACGTCAAAAACCTTAAGGGGGTTAATATAATTTGAATTCAAGACTAAAAAACCTTTTGCTCTGGATATTTATAATCTTTTTGATGATTTTTATCTTTACGATGTTTAATCATCATCCGCCCAAAACCAAAAAAATAATTTTTTCCGCTTTAATAAAAGAAGTCAAAGCCGATAACGTTAAAAGCGTTACCGTAGAATCTCACAATATAATAGGAGTTTTGAAGAACGGGGAGAAGTTTACCTCATATGCGCCGACTTATCCCGGGCTTGTTAATCTTCTCGAAAAACATAGCGTGGAAATCGACGCCAAACCGAAACCCGGTTCGCCGTGGTATCTGAGTTTCCTGATAGACTGGCTGCCAATGATAATAATACTTTTCGCATTCTGGTATTTTTTCTGGAGGCAGATGCAGGGCGGGGCAGGAAAGGCGATGTCTTTCGGAAAATCTAAAGCAAAACTTTTAAACGACGGGACTAACAAAGTAACCTTTAAAGACGTGGCAGGTATAGAAGAATCAAAGCAGGAACTGGAAGAAATAGTCGATTTCTTAAAGGACCCGAAAAAATTTACAAAGCTCGGCGGCAGAATACCGCACGGCGTGCTTCTCGTCGGCCCTCCCGGAACCGGCAAGACGCTTCTTGCAAAAGCTATAGCCGGAGAGGCGGGAGTTCCTTTTTTCAGTATAAGCGGGTCCGATTTTGTCGAAATGTTCGTCGGCGTCGGAGCCTCAAGAGTAAGAGACCTTTTTGCGCAGGGCAAGAAAAGCGCCCCGTGTATAATATTCATCGACGAAATAGATGCCGTCGGAAGGCATAGGGGAGCCGGCTTAGGAGGCGGACACGACGAAAGAGAGCAGACGTTAAATCAGCTTCTCGTGGAAATGGACGGTTTTGAACCTAACGAAGGCGTAATTTTAATCGCGGCTACAAACAGACCGGACGTTTTAGACCCGGCTCTTCTAAGGCCGGGCAGGTTCGACAGGCAGGTCGTGGTTCCTAAACCCGACATAAAAGGAAGGGAAGAAATATTAAGGGTTCATATAAAAGACGTGCCTTTGGATAAAGACGTGAATTTAAAAGTCATAGCAAGAGGAACTCCCGGATTTTCCGGCGCAGACCTTGCAAATATGGTCAACGAGGCCGCCCTTTTAGCCGCCAGAAAGAACGAAACGGCGGTTACTATGGCAGACCTCGAAGAAGCTAAAGATAAAGTTATGATGGGGACCGAAAGAAGAAGTATGGTAATCACCGAAAAAGAAAAGAAAATTACCGCTTACCACGAATCGGGTCATACCCTTGTCGCCAAGCTCCTTCCCGGAACCGATCCAATCCATAAAGTTACCATAATTCCAAGAGGTATGGCGATGGGGCTTACGCAACAGCTCCCGATAGACGAAAAACACAACTACGATAAAGAATATCTGCTCAACGAGATAGCTATTTTGCTCGGCGGCAGAACGGCGGAGGAAATTGTCTTCAATCAGGCGACTACCGGAGCTTCAAACGATATAGAAAGGGCTACCGATATTGCAAGAAAAATGATTTGCGAATGGGGTATGAGCGAAAAGCTGGGGCCGATTTCTTTCGGAAAAAAAGAAGAGCAGATATTTCTAGGCAGAGAATTTGCCCAGCACAAGGATTATTCGGAATCTACAGCCGTTTCGATAGACGACGAAGTCAAAGAAATTATAACCAAAAATCATGAAAGGGCGAAAGAGATACTAACCGTTAATATCGATATGCTTAACGACCTTGCCTTAAAACTTATAGAGAAAGAGTCTTTAAACGGAAAGGAAATCGATGAAATTATTATCGCCCATAAGCCGGATTACAAAACCAACGAAGTCTCCGACGAAAAGGATAGTTTAGGCGACAAAGGCGAAGGAATAGATATCGAGGATTAAATAAATTTATTATATATGAAAGCATATCTCGTAGATATTCTGGACAGCCATATCGCTTTTAACGCATTATCAAGCATAGGAGTGTCCGGCACCGGCAAAATTATTATGGGAGATAAGCTTAAATATATAATCATTAAGCTTAAAAACATAAATTCGACCGCCCTGAACATACTTAAACAGGAAGCTCTCGGCATAGGGGCGGAACTTGCCAACCATAGAGACGTTATAACCGGAAAGATTGCGGTATCGGATTCTATTTTATTCGGGACGCCGGTACAGTTAAGAATTATCGTAAAAAAAATAAAATCGCAGCAATTCGGTTTAAGCGAATTATCCGCCGAGCTTGAAAATATACTTTCGGAATGCGATAAATCTTTTAAAAAATCTAATCCCGTAACGATAAAAACCAAAAAAAACGACATAGTCTTTAACGGAAAAACCTACGTAATGGGTATTCTTAACGTTACCCCCGATTCATTTTCGGACGGAGGCAAATTTTACGAATATTCTTCCGCCGTTAAAAGAGGTATAGAAATTGAAAAAGAAGGAGCGGACATTATAGATATTGGAGGCGAATCTACAAGACCTTCGTCCTCCGAAGTCGATTCTCAAACGGAAATAGACAGAGTTTGTCCGGTAATCGAAAAATTGTCGAAAACAACGGCCGTTCCCATATCGATAGATACCAGAAAACCGGCGGTTGCAAAAGAAGCTTTAAGAGCAGGAGCTTCTATCGTAAACGACGTATCCGGCCTTTCCTTCGACGCAGAAGGGATGGCTAAAGTCCTGAAAGATACGGGAGCTCCGTATATTATAATGCATTCCGGGGAGAAATCCCCCGAAAATATGCAAAAAAATTTAGAGCCGTACGACGATATTTTCTATGAAATATTGTCTTATTTTAAAAGCAAAATAGAATATCTCGAAACTAAAGGATATAATACCGGCAATATTATACTCGACCCGGGATTCGGTTTTGCAAAATCTATAGACGATAATTATAATTTATCGGCCGGAATTATATCGTTTAAATCGCTTGGGATGCCTCTTATGGCGGGCGTTTCAAGAAAATCGTTTATCAAACATATTACCGGAAATAATAAAAGCGAAATCTTAAGCGGAAACATTGCGCTCGTATCTTATTTAAAACTTAAAAGCGTCGATATCGTAAGAGTCCACGACGTAAAGCAAACCTCATCGGCATTATCTTTATTGGAAAGGGTAACGGCATAGAATATGTTCTCTCTTTTACAGAATTTCGGATGGCGCGATATAGCGGATATTATTATAGTCGCCTTTATATTATACAGGGCTATAACGCTCATTAAAGGTACCGGGGCGTTTCAGGTATTAGTCGGGCTGATAATAGTTTTTGCCGTATTTTTATTTTCGGTAGTGTTTAAGCTTTATGCGACGGAATATATTTTCGGTAATTTTTTGAGTTCCATTATAATCGTAATAATAGTTCTTTTCAGAAACGAGATCAGAAGGGCGCTCATCGAAGTCGGAAAAAATCCTTTCGCCGTCGCTCAGAATAAATTAGAAAGGGTAAATTTAATCGAAGAAACTTCAAAGGCGGCTTTTGAACTCGCCTCAAAAAGAATAGGGGCGATTATAGTTTTTGAAAGAAACGTGTTCCTCGGAGATTATTTAAAAATCGGGATTAAATTAGATTCTATAGTATCCAAAGAACTTCTTTTAAGCATATTCACCCCGCCTTCGCCTCTTCACGACGGCGCAGTTATTATTCAAAAGGGCAGGGTTGCCGCCGCTTCCTGTTATCTGCCTCTTTCCACGGAGGACAATATAAGCAAAAAATTAGGGACGAGACACAGAGCCGCTATAGGGCTTTCCGAGCTTACGGATGCCTTTTCGTTAGTTATTTCGGAAGAAAGCGGTAAAATTTCGATTGTCCGTCCAAAAAGAATATCTAATATAGAAAACATGGAAGATTTAAGGAATCAGCTATTAAAAAATTTAAAATACCAGTATGACCATGGACATAGTTTAATAAAATCGATTTCCGAACTTTTGTTCGGAAAATACGGCGAAAAATAAAAATGGGTAAATATTTAGAAAATTTGATTAAAAAAAATTTTTGGCTGAAACTTTTTTCTTTAATTTTTGCCGTTATTATATGGGCTTACGTCGTCGGAGGAACGAAACGGGACGCGGTCTATACGGCAGGATTGGTAATAGAGCATCTTCCTAAGGGATATGCCGTCAGCAATACCCTTCCGGTAAAAATTCATTTAAAACTGCGCGGCTCTAGAATAGCATTGATGAAGCTTAATAAAAAAATTATTTTTAAAATAAACGGATATTCTCTATTAGCTAAAAAAAATACGATAATTTTAGGCAGCGCCTATTTAAATCTTCCCAACGGAATTAAAATTATTAAAATTCGTCCGCGCATTGTTCCCGTCATAATAAGCAGAATTATAACAAAATATGTAAAAGTCCTTCCCGTAACCGTTGGAGCTCTTCCTAACGGATATATCCTGAAGAGTATGGGGGTATTTCCCCAATATGTCATGGTAAGGGGACCGAGGGACATAGTAGATCATCTTTCGGTTATAACGACGATGAAAATAAATTTAGATAATATAGGCAAAAATAAGTTACTAACGGTTTCATTAAGAAAACCTACAAAATTGGTAAAAATTTTGTATAATAAAAAAGTAAACGTTAATATTACGGTAGAAAGGAGATAATTTGAGCGTCAGGAAATTATTCGGCACGGACGGCGTGCGCGGACAGGCTAACAGGTATCCTTTGACATCCGAAGTCGCTTTAAAGCTCGGTATGGCATTAGTCAAGGTCTTAAAATCAAAAGATAAAAGGTTAAAAATAGTTATAGGAAAAGATACGAGAATTTCCGGATATATGCTGGAAACAGCTCTTTCATCCGGCATATGCGCTATGGGTTCGGACGTTTATTTAGTCGGGCCTATGCCCACCCCCGGAGTCGCTTTTATAACCTCAAGTATGAGGGCGGACGCCGGAGTCGTAATTTCCGCTTCGCATAATCCTTTTTACGATAACGGTATTAAGTTTTTCGACGGGAACGGGTTTAAATTCGACGATGAAGTAGAAAAAAAAATCGAAGATTTATTTTTTAATTTTAGTTTCGATAACGCAGGCACCACGGGAATTAATATAGGCAAAGCTCACAGGATAGACGATGCTACGGGAAGATACGTTATTTTCACCAAACTTTCTTTCCCCAGAAACCTGACGCTGAACGGGCTAAAAATTGTTTTGGACTGTGCCAACGGCGCAAACTATAAAGCCGCCCCCGAAGTTTTTTCGGAGCTTGGAGCCGAAGTTATTTTAGAAAGTGCAAATCCTGACGGAATAAATATTAACGACGGATGCGGTTCGATGTACCCTGAAAATTTAAGTTCTTCCGTTAAAAAAACCGGCGCCGACGTCGGACTGGCTTTGGACGGCGACGGCGACAGAGTAATTTTTTGCGACGAAAACGGAAAGACGCTGTTGGGCGACGAATTCCTCGCGATCTGCGCCCTGCATATGAAGACGGAAGGGTATTTAAAAAATAACGGCGTGGTTACTACCCATATGTCAAACATAGCTCTGGAAATATTATTTAAAAAACATGGAATAAAAACCGTTTACGCGGACGTAGGCGACAGGTATATTATGGAAAAAATGCTCAAAAACGGATATAACCTCGGAGGAGAGCAGTCGGGGCACATAATATTTTTAGACGACATCAATACCGGCGACGGCATAATATCCGCCTTAAAACTTCTTTCCGTAATGGTAAAAACGGGTATGCCGCTTTCCGAGCTGAGAAAAGTAATCAATCCTTATCCGCAGGCTCTTTTTAACGTCGATGTTCCATATAGAAAAAACATAGACGAATTACCCGGGGTTTCAAAAAAAATTGCATATTTCGGCGAAGTTTTAAAAGACAGGGGCAGAATCTTCGTCCGATACTCGGGAACGCAGAACTATCTCAGGGTTCTCGTTGAAGGCGAAAACTATGACGAAATAAACAATA
>JAJXXD010000027.1 GCA_021781285.1 bacterium
GGACGGTATAAAATAAATTTAACGCAGGATAATTCATTACAATTTTATTATGATAAAAGATTTCAGAGCGGAATTGAAAAAAAGATTGATACTTTCGGACGGAGCTATGGGAACGGTTCTTCAGCTCAAGAACCTTTTGCCTAAAGGACTTCTTCCCGAAAGTTTTAATATTTCCGAAAAAATTAAATACATAAAAGACGTTCATAAAAGCTATTTTAACGCCGGAAGCGAAATAATAGTCGCAAATACTTTCGGCGCCAACAGAATTAAATTAGCCGAGTACGGTCTGGCGGATAAAATATACGACGTAAACCTTAAAGCCGTCAAAGCGGTTAAAGAAATTGCAGGAGGCAGTGCGCTGACCGCTATGTCTTTAGGCCCTACCGGAAAATTTATTTATCCCGTAGGGGAAACGACTTTTAAAGAAAGTCTGGAAATATACAAGGAACAGATAAGAGCGGGATTAGATGCGGGAGCCGATATTTTTCAGCTTGAAACGATGATAGATTTGCAGGAAATCAGAAGCGCTATTATCGCCGTTAAAGAATTATGCGATAAGCCCGTTATAGCGATGATGACGTTCGACGGCACTTATAGGACTATACTTGGAACTACGCCGGAGGTTTTTGCGATAACCGCCGACAGCCTTGGAGCCGATGTAATAGGCGCAAACTGCTCCGTAGGTCCGGCGGGAATTTACGAAATTTTAAAAAAAATGGCTTCGGTAACCGATGTACCTTTAATTTCTAAGCCCAATGCCGGAATACCGAAATTAAAAGACGGGGTTACTATTTTTCCGGGAAAACCTGAAGATTTTACGTCGTTAATTTCGGAACTTGCGTTAATAGGCGTAAGGGTCTTTTCGGCATGCTGCGGGAGCAACGAGGCGTTCGTCTCGGCCTTAAAAAAAGAGATAGACGCCGTTAATGAAAGCGGTTTGCCTCCGAAAGGCATAAAGAGAGAAAAAGGGCTGTTTTTAACGTCGAGAACCGAATTTGTATCGTGCGGATATAATCACCCGCCTGTTATTATAGGCGAAAGGATAAACCCTACGGGCAAAAAAGACTTTATAGAAGAACTTAAAAACGGTAAAACCAATTATATTAGAAAAACCGCATTAAAGCAGGCAGAGGCAGGCGCAGCGGTATTAGACCTGAATGTCGGAGTTCCGGGCACCGATGAAATAAATTCGATGAAAAAGGGGATAATTGCGGTAACCGGCGTTGTTCATACGCCTATATCGCTTGATTCTTCAAACCCTGATGTTTTAGAAGAAGCCCTTATGCTGTACCCGGGCAAACCCTTGGTAAATTCGATAAGCGGAGAAGAAAAGAAACTGACGAAGATTATGCCTTTAATAAAAAAATACGGGGCAGGAGTTTTAATTTTAGCTTTAGATG
The DNA here is from genome assembly GCA_021781285.1 of bacterium. Classification (GTDB taxonomy): domain Bacteria; phylum SZUA-79; class SZUA-79; order Acidulodesulfobacterales; family Acidulodesulfobacteraceae; genus Acidulodesulfobacterium_A. Next base: position 1,401 of record JAJXXD010000027.1, read on the forward strand.
ACGACGGCATTCCGGAATCCGCCGAAAAAAGGCTTGAAACGGCTTATCGCGTGTATCAAAGGCTTGTGGATTACGGCGTCAAGTCTTACGACATAATAGTAGATTTTCTTACCCTGCCGATAAGCGCCGGGCAGGAAAAGTCTCTTGTGACTATCGAAGCCCTTTTTAAAAATAAAGCCGCGCTGAATCTTCCCACGGTTTTAGGGGTCAGCAACGTATCATTCGGCCTTCCGAAGAGGTCTTTTATTAACTCGTCTTTTTTGTCTTTATGCCTTAAAGAGGGTTTGAGCGCCGCAATAATAAATCCGGAGGACTCATATTTAATTGCAAATTTTTATGCGATGAATGCGCTTTTGGGTAAAGATTATCTTTTTAAAAATTACATAAACAGATATTCGAGCGAAGCCAAAGATTATTCCGCAAGCAATGAAAAAAAATCCGATTCCGCCGCGGCAAAAACCGAAGGCGAACTTTTATATGAAGCCGTCGTTCACGGAGAAAAAGAACATATAACGCAATACGTCGAAAAAATTTTAGCCGCCGGAGAGTTGCCGTTAAATATCGGCAATAAGTATTTAATTCCCGCTCTGGAAGAAGTCGGCAGGCTTTTCGATAAAAATATCTATTTTCTTCCGCAGGTGATGGAAAGCGCCGAAGCCATGAAAACTGCATTTAACAGAATTAAGAGCGAAATGCCTAAAAACGATGCGGTTTCTTCGGGACCCAAAATATTAATGGCTACCGTTGAAGGCGACGTGCACGATATAGGAAAAAATATAGTTACGATGCTTCTTGAAAACAACGGCTATGACGTTATAGACCTTGGAAGAAACGTTAAAACCGAAAAGATTGTAGAAGAAGCGGTAAAAAATAAAGTGGATTTTGTGGGACTTTCCGCTCTAATGACCACGACCGTTACCGAAATGGAGCATGTCATTAAGGAACTTAAAAAACATAACGTAAAGGTTTTTTCGATGGTCGGCGGAGCGGTCGTCACCGAAGATTACGCAAAATCCATAAATGCCGATATTTATGCCAGGAATGCCATGGAAGCGGTCGAGAAGATAAAACGGTTTGTTGCGAATCTATGAAGATAATATTACAATAATGTTACGTTTTTATTACGTTTTTGTGACAATTTCACAGCCGCTGTTAATTTCTTATATTAAAGCCTTAATGCTGCAAAAAGGATTTATAGAAAAATTAAGCAGTTAATCAAAATGATTAACTTTTAAGCAATATTAAGCCTTTGATATTTAAAGGAAAATCAAATAAATTATTTAATTCATTATGTTATTAAGAAAAAAACATAAAGCGGAAATTATTTTTTATATTTTTTTAAAATTTGTATTAAATAAACTTTTAGGCAGAGAAGGCGATGTTCTTCCTGCCCATATTTTAAAAAAAATAGACAAAAATATTTTCGACGATTTTGCCGGATATGTTGCCGCCCTCGATATTCCGATTATTATGGTAACCGGTACCAACGGGAAAACCACTACGGCAAACCTTATTGCCGAAACGCTTAAAAACGCCGGAAAAAGCGTTTGCTCAAATTCAAACGGCGCTAATATGGCCAACGGTATTTTCGGGGCAGTCATAAACTGCTTTAAATTTGCGGGGTTAAGCAGTTCGACCGGTACGGTTTTTAAATTTTCCGCGGATTTTATCGTTATAGAATCGGATGAAAAAGTATTTCCTTATATATCTTCGAGATTAAAGCCGCATGCCGTCGTTATAACTAATTTTTACAGGGACCAGTTAGACAGGTACGGGGAGATCAACTCGACCGTTTTTGAAATAAAAAACGCCGTAAAAAGTTTATCTTACAATCCTCTGCTCGTTCTGCCTTCCTTTGAACCGTTAGCTTCATTTATAGGCTATGAAATAAAAAACCGTAAAATATTTTACGGTTTCAATGAAGACGGAACAGGAGCATATTTTGCGGAGACGGCTCTAACGGATGCTTTGACTTGTCCCGGGTGCGGAAGCATTCTTTCAGCCGGAAAAGAATTGAACGAAAATGCTCTTTTAGCTAAATTTAAATGCGAAAAGTGCGGTTTTGCAAATTCGAACCCCGATGTTTACGCCGTATGCAATAATCCCGAGGCAATAAAAATAATATCGCGTAAAGAAACTGACGGCGCATTTGTTTTTAAGCCGGTCCTAACCGGCGATTATAATGTCGCTAACTATCTTGCGGCTTATTCCGTTTTAAAGAATTTTAAAATTGACGGCGATATAATAAAGTACTCGTTTGAAAATTTTGAAACTAAATTCGGCAGGTCTTTTAAAAAAAATATAAAAAATTTAGATGTAAATATAGACCTTGTAAAAAATCCGGCAGGATTCAACCGCGTCCTTAAAAAAATAACCGGAAGCGGCGGTATCCGTTCTAATCCTGTAAATATTTTATTCGCATTTTCCGACAGAGATGCCGACGGTAAAGACGTTTCATGGATTTGGGACGTCGAATTCGAAAAATATATCCAAAATATCGGAAAAATAGTGATTTCCGGACGCAGACCCTTCGATTTAGCCGTAAGATTAAAAGCGGCAGGTATGGACGGAAATAATATTACGGTAGAACATAATTTGAAAAAAGCGGTTAAAAAAATTTTTCAAATTGCCGGAGGGCGGAAACGAAGTTTCAGCATGCAAACGCACGCCGTTTGCGCTCATCCTTCCGATAAAAAAATTTATATTCTGCCTACTTATACGGAATTGCTAAGGCTGAAAAAATATATAATATAATACTATGGCTATAATTTCTTATATTTTTATAGGTCTTGCCGTAATATTCAATTCAATAGGTCAAATCCTGCAAAAAATAGGTTCCGGCAGAGTTAAAAATGAGCATTTAAACATAGGCATTAAATCCATTTTTGTATTTTTCGACCCGTTTATATTCGGCGCGCTTATAATGCTCTTTTTTGCAACGGTTTTTTATCTTTTTGCTTTGTCTAAGCTTCCGCTTTCTATTGCTTACCCTATGTTATCGAGCGGATATGTTTTAGTGGTTCTGCTGTCTAAAATATTTTTGAAAGAGAAAGTAAGCCTGAGAAGATGGCTGGGCGTTTTTATCATAATAATCGGAATATTTATAATATTTAATTCAGGCAGATAGGGCGCTTAATTTTTATGAAACTTCTTTCTACAAACGGATTTATTATTTACGCAAAAAAGATGAACGAAGCCGACTTGCTTTTAAGCTATATTACCGAGGACTACGGAAAGATTACATGCTTTGCTAATAATGCGAGAAAAAGCAAAAAAAGATTTCTCGGCAAATTGGAACCGGCAATGCTTACCAATATAAAATTTTACGAAAAACCGGGGATGACTCTGGATATTTTATACGAAGTTGATTTAATAGAGGATTATAAGAATTTAAGAAAGGATATTAATATATATCTTTTTTTAACCAAGCTGGTCGAAATTTCAAGAATTTTGTGTCAGGAAAGGGACAATAATAAAAATATTTTTTATCTTATAAGAAATATTTTTAAAAGCCTCAATAAATTGGAAACCGAGCCTGCAGCGGGGCGGCAGGCTATTTCCGTAAATTCCGTATTGCTTAAGTATGAAATTTACTTTATTTCTAATCTGCTTAAATTTACGGGAATTTACCCTAATTTCTCGAATTGCATAAACTGTTCGGAAAGTAATTTATATAACGCCTTCGATTTTAATTTAAAAAAAGGAGGGGTTATCTGCAAGTCCTGCGGCGAAGATAAAAATAACGGGTTCGGATATTCCGAAATAAAGAAACTGCCGGTTAATTTTATAAATTTATCTAATCTAATGATAGAGTCGGATTTGTCCATAATAAATAAATTAGCGGTAAAAGATGAGACATTAACGGACTGTTCAATATTTTTGAGAGATTTTTTGTCTTTTCATACGGGAAAAAGACTTAAGTCCTTTGAAACTATATAAAATATGGAAGATAATAAAAAACAAAATATTTTAAGGCGGTTTCCAAGCGTGCAGTCCATTCTTCAGGATAGTGCGGTCGTCAGCCTTGCGGAATCATTTCCTCATGAATTTATCAAAGAAAAAATAGAAGAATTAATAAAATCGGAAAAAAGCAAAGCAATTGAATCTTTAAATTCGGAAAATGAACGCACCGTATCGAATAATTTTAATTTTACGGTCGATTTTTTCGTTAAAAAACTTTTGGACGATTTGAATAATTTTTCTTACAGCCTTAAAAAGGTAGTTAACGGAACAGGGGTCGTTATTCATACAAATTTAGGGCGTTCCATACTGCCGGAAAGCGCCGTTAATAATGTCCGTAAGATTTCGTCTTCATATTCCAATTTGGAATTTAATTTAATAGAAGGAAAAAGAGGTAAAAGATATTCCCATATAGAGTATCTTCTAAAAAAAATTTTAAAATGCGAAAAAGCGTTAGTAGTAAATAATAATGCCGCTGCGGTGTTTATGGCGCTTTCATCTTTTTGCGCAGGAGCTAAAAAAGAGGTTATCGTTTCGAGGGGCGAACTAGTCGAAATAGGCGGTTCATTCAGAATACCGGATATAATGAAGGCATCGGGGGCGGAACTTATAGAAGTAGGGACTACTAATAAAACCAAGCCGCAGGATTACGAATCCGCTATAAACGAAAATACCGCGCTATTATTGAAAGTTCATCAAAGCAATTTCAGGATGAGCGGTTTTGTCAGCGCGCCGTCCAGCGAAGATATAGCCGCAATCGGAAAAAAACATAATATACCCGTTATGGAAGACTTGGGTTCCGGCAGTTTCGTCGGCATGGAAAAATTCGGATTGCCCTGCGAGCCCACGGCACAGGAAGTCGTTAATGCAGGCGTGGACATCGTTACGTTCAGCGGAGATAAGCTCCTTGGAGGACCTCAGGCGGGAATAATAGCCGGAAAAGCCGGATATATCGATATGATTGCTTCAAATCCTTTAAACAGGGCATTTAGAATAGACAAAATGACGCTTGCCGCCCTGGAAGCAATTCTATTTGAATATTTAGATATAGAAAGAGCCGTTAAAAATATTCCAACGCTTTTTCTTATAGCCCAAACCGAAAAGGAAATTAGAAAAAAAGCGGTAAAACTTTTAAATAAAATTAAAAAATTTAAAAATATCGATAAAAATTTATTCGATTTTAAAATAATCGAAGATTTTAGCATAGTCGGCGGCGGGGCGCTTCCTGATTATGAACTTAAGACTTTTGCTTTGAGAATTGTCCATAAAAAAATAAGCGCGTCCGGACTGGGCAAATTTTTACGCGACTGTAATGTGCCGATTATCGGAAAAATAAAAAACGGGGAATACCTGCTTGATATGAGAACGGTATTGGAAGATGATTTTAGCGATATATTAAATGCCTTTGTATTAATTTCAAAATAAGACTTTTTGGTTTTTTATTTTTTATTTTATTGATATAATATATTAATATTTAATTTTTTCATAAATATAAATATAAATAAAATAATTATGGTATCCTCAAGCGTTCTTGTATTAAATAAGTCTTTTTTACCGGTCCACGTCACATCCCTGAAAAGGGCGCTTATACTTCTTTATCAAGATATCGCCAAAGCGGTTGATGAAAACTATAGAACGTTTAATTTCGACTCATGGCAGGACCTTTTGGTTACCGAAAAAACAAACTCGATTGGACTTGTAGGCAGGGCGATAAGAGCGCCTAGAGTCATAATTCTTCTTAATTACGATAAATTACCTAAAAGATATATCAAATTTTCCAGAGCCAACATCTTTTTAAGAGATAAAAATAAATGCCAGTATTGCGGAAAAGAATTCAAAAAAAACGAGTTAAACTTGGACCACGTTATTCCAAGAATGTCCGGCGGCGTTTCTTCGTGGGAAAATGTTGTATGCAGCTGTATTCCATGCAATAGAGCCAAAGGAGGAAGGACTCCGGAAGGAGCCGGAATGAAACTAATAAAGAAGCCGAGAAAACCGGAGTGGTCGCCGTATTACCATATATCCCTTACCAACATTATGTATAAAGAATGGATGCCTTTTCTGAATCTCGTGGATAACGCATACTGGCATGTCGAACTGGAAGAATCATAATAACGGTTTTATAAATCATAGCTCTTTAACCTGCAGGTTGATTTCATAACAAAATAATTGCGTCTCAAAATAACTATGAATATAATCCTTATTCCGTTTGAAAAAATAGGCAGATTTGTATTATATACCGTTGACGAGTTAGGTTCC
>JAJXXD010000003.1 GCA_021781285.1 bacterium
AAATAGATCCTTTTGAAGACATTATAAGGCGCAAGATAAAAAATTATGCGGAAAAAATCAAAAATGTCGAAATCAACGATGTTTATAAATCCATAATGGGTTTGACCGAAAAAATAATTATAGAAGAAATCCTTATTTTATATAATTTTAACCAGCTGAAAGTTTCTAAACTTTTAGGAATTAACAGAAATACGCTACGGAAAAAAATAAATGAATACAAAATAGATTTAAAAAAAACAAGTTAATACTCTTCATCCTTCCACATATCTTTAGTGAACCTTGCGACTTTATTCCTGCCGTTTTCTTTCGCCTCGTACATGGCGACGTCGGCATACTTAACTGCCTGCCAAAATTTTTCCGTATCCGCCGGAAATTCGCAGACCCCTATGCTTATCGTTTTTTTAAGAACTACTCCACCCGGAATTTCTAACGGGGAAGATTCAACCGCTTTTCTGATTTTTTCGGCAATTTCCAACCCTTCGCCCTGTCTTATATCGATAAGGAGGGCGATGAATTCCTCGCCGCCGAACCTTATGGCTATATCGGAACTTCTAATACTTTTCCTAATATGTTTTGCGACGCTTTTAAGAACGATGTCTCCGTTATCGTGGCCGTATTTGTCGTTTACTTCTTTAAAGTGGTCGATGTCTAACATTAAAATTCCTAAATTGGTACCGCGCCGTTTTATGCCGGCGACGATATTTTCCGAAGAATCGTCCAAATACCTCCTATTATATAAGCCGGTCAACTGGTCCACTATGGACTGTTCTTTCAAAAGTTCCATTAATTTTCTGGATTCTATGACCGGAGAGGCTTCCGCAAGATAGCCTTTTATGTAAGGTATCATCCAGTGGACGAAATCCGCAACGTCGCTGTCGAATATAAGCTGTAAAACCATTCCGACTTTGCCGCCGATGTATATAGGAACGCAGTAGTAATTATATTTTTCGTTACAGGTTTTACCCGTTCCGCTTTCGTCTTCTTCGGGAACGTTAAATTTAAAATTTGGACAGATGCACGGAAAGTTGACGGAATCCACGTCTCCGCCGGTTCTTTTTGCCCTGCAGGCATCCGCGTCTTCTAAAGACGACCTGTCGCACCACATATCGTCTTTGCCCAAATTAATCTTGGAGCCGACGGCAAGAATGCTCATTTTATTGTTATCGCCTACTTCATATATCGCGTAATTTTCAAAACACATATAGTCCCTGATAATGGACTCTATTCTTTTTATTATATCTTTTTTAGTCCTGTCCTTTTCTATTACTCTTTTAAAATTATAAATCCTTACGAGTTCATTAATTATTTTAATCGTATCTTTAAGGTAATTATCCGTTTTTAGAACGGTATATCCAATTAAAGTCGAGACTTTAGAATTGATGTCGGATAGTATTTCTTTTAGGCTTTTAGAAGTTTCGTTAAGGGTTTTTGCAACTTTGCCGGCTTCGTCCTCGGGAAGACCTTTTTCGTCTATTAACGCCGCGTCCATTTCTCCGTCTTTAAGGTTTTCCAGACCGGATTCTATTTTTTGAAACAATGAAATATAAGGGCTTAAAAACTTGAAAAATGCGAGCACCAGAATAATTAAAAATGCAAGGAATATTATCGAAGTCTGGACAATAGTCCAGAAAGTCGCAACCCTCACGGAAGTAAGATTCATGGTCAGGCTTATAGCCCCCAGAACCGTGCCTGATTTGACTTTATGACAAATAAGGCAATCGACTACTCCGGTACTGGTAGCTTTATACGGAATTATTACGCGGTATCTTACGGAATTAAAGGTTTCATCGAGTTTTTCCAATTTTTTGCCGGATGCAAGGACGTATTTTTCGTCGGCGGTAGTCGGTTTTTCGCTTTTAAACCCGGGGCCGAACTGCTTGTTTACGGAATTTCCCCTTATAATGGATATATCTTGAATATCGACCTGCTTTGAAGCCCTTTTGAGTCTTTGAATAAATATCTTTCTGTTCTGGATGACGCCCATCACCATTAAAGAAGTAAGGCCGTCTCTTACGACCTTGGCGATAGTCTTGGAACGGATTTTAGCTTCGCCTATAGATTCCTGCCTGAAACTCAAGGCAAAAATTATGTCTATAATGACGAACAAAACTACGAGAAGTATTATGATTCTCGAAATTATTTTGATTTTTAGTGATTTATTTAATTTTTTATTTTTTAGGAACATATTTATAGGTTATATTATTCTCCTTCATTTTTTTAATTAAATCGTCAAGGGTTTTTATAACCTGATCTTTATATTCCACAAGTTTTGAAGCTAAGACATTGGCTTCGTCTAATCTTTTTGCGTTTACGGCATCGACAAGAGCCTTGCCCGTTTCGTGAACCTTTGGATGAATATTGCCCAATTCGATGAATTCCTTATAATCCCCGTATTTATCCCTTCCAACGGTATCGTACCATTTTCCAAGCCTGCATTGATGATGGTCAGTCAGTTCCGTGCTTTTTAAAGACGTTTCTTTTTTTGAAAGAGTCTCCAATGCTCTCGTTACCCATAATAAATGGTCTGATTTTACAATGTTTAACAGCATACAGTCAAATTTCCACTCTCCAAAAATGTTTATCGACTTTGAAATATCGCCTATCACCTTATCAAACGATCCGCCCAGTTCATTGAATAAATTTTGCAGTTCGTTCATATTGCTTGTAAGATTAGTTAAATTAGACGCCATTTCAGCCGCCACCTGCGACTGTTCTTCCGCCGCGGCCGCAATTTGAGTAACCTGTTCGTTCGTCTTGGCGGCGGCAATCTCCGCCACGTTTATGACGTCTAAAACAATGTTCAGCGATTCCTGCGAATTTTTAAGATGGGAAAGCCCTTCGTTGACTTTTAATTCCACGTCCTTAGACTGGTTTCCGATATCGGACGTCACCTGCTCTATTTCTTTTGCCGCCTGCGCAGATTTTTCCGCCAATGTTCTTACTTCGTCGGCTACCACGGCAAAACCCCTGCCGTGCTCTCCGGCTCTCGCCGCTTCGATTGCGGCGTTTAAGGACAATAGATTAGTCTGAGCCGCGATTTCTTTTACTTTATCGGTAAGTCCGGTTATCGTCTGGGTTCTTGTTACAAACTGGTTTATCGATTTTCCCATAACTTGAACGGCTTCCTCAACCTGCTTCATCCTTAAAATTAATTCATCTAGCGCAATACCACCCTCTTTTGTCTTTTCGACCGTTCCAGCGGCTTCACTCACCGCCATAACGGCATTTTTTGCGATTTCTTTGGCGGTTGCCGACATTTCTTCAGTAGCCGTTGCGACAGAAACCACTTTCTGAGCCGAACTATCGATTTCGGATTCGAAAACTCCGGCGACTTTTTTTGTGTTTACGGTAATATCCAAAATATCTATCTGGTATAATATCAAGGAAAGAACTCTTTCTCTCCACTTATTTATACCGCCCAAAATTCCGGACAAAATGCCGAATACGCCCGGACCCTGTTTTTTAATTTTTACCAAATCGTCGTCCCCATCCGATAGAGCGATATCAATTATATTGATTACTTTTTTTGTTTTACTCTCTTTAAATATTTTCATATATTTTCCTCTAATATTTTAAATTTTAAATATATTCACGGTTCTTACCAATTCCGAAGCAAGATGCGCCAACTCCGACGCCGATACCGCAACCTGCTTCGACCCGCTTGCAACGTTATCCTGAGATTTAATAATTTCTTCAGAGGATAGAGATATTTCTTCGCTGACCTGAGACTGCTCTTCGGAAGCGGCGGCAATCTGCGTTATCATCTCTTTGAGTTTTGCCATAAGATAGTTTATATTGGAAATGGCTTCGGCCGATTTTTGAGCTACTCCTGTTCCTTTAGAAACGTTTTCTTTTGTTCCCTGCATTGATTTTACGGCCGTTTCCGTGGATTTTTGAATGTTAAGTATCATAGATTCTATCTCTTTGGTCGCTTTAGTGGTTCTTTCGGCGAGCTTTCTTACCTCGTCCGCTACTACGGCGAAGCCCCTTCCCTGTTCTCCGGCTCTGGCGGCTTCAATGGCGGCGTTTAAGGCAAGGAGGTTGGTCTGGTCGGCTATGTCGTTTATTACGCCTATGATTTCTCCTATCTTTTCGGAAGAAGAACCGAGTTCGGTAATGGTATTAGACACCTCTACGACTGCTTTTTCTATATTTTTCATCTCCGCTGCTACGTCCTGAACGGACTTTGTACCCGATTCGACGACGCGTTCGGTTTGTTCGGCTTTTTCGGCGGACGAAGTAGAATTCTTGGCTACTTCTATTATGGCTATGGACATCTGCTTAATGGATTCGGTAATTCCGGATGCTTTATGCCTCATGTCCGAGGTTAATTTTTCAAATTCGTTAGACGTCGATGACAACTCTTCCGACTGAGAGCCGAGCTGTATAGACACGTCGATTATCTTATGGATATTATTTTTAAAAGAATTAACAAGCATATTAACATGATGGAATAAAATCCCGATTTCGTTTTTATTGTCTGCGCCCGTATTTAAATCAACGGTTAAATCTCCTTTTGTAATTGGTTCTAATTTTTCTATTAATTTCTGAATAGGTTTTTTTAAAACAAATTTAAGTAAATAATAAATTCCTAATGCCATAATAATAACGACGATGACGGAAAAAATAATCATATTCCTCATAAAAATGCCGGAATAACGTTGTGAATTTTTCAACGAATAGACAAGGCTTACGCCTCCGTTTATCGTTCCGTTAGGCACGGTATGGCAAATAAGGCAGTTTATTCCCCTTCTTGTTTTTTTTCTTGCGATAAAAGGTACGCCTACCTTCAGGTATTCTTTGCCGTTCTTTGTGAATAATTTAGTGATTATTTTGGGGGATTTAAGTATTTCTTTATCGAACTTCGTCGCAGGGTTTTCGATGCTCATACCTGGTCCAAATTCTTTATCGACTGCTTCGCCTCTGATTAATTTAAATTTTTTAATTCCTCTCGTTTTAGAAAATATGGATATTATCTTTTTTCTGTCCTGTTTTTTCATTATAGAGCCGTTAAGCATCATTTCGTTAATCCCGGAAAGCATGGCATCGGCGGTAGTCTGCGCATCTTTTACGGTTGTTTTTATCTGCGTTTCTTTCTGAAATGAAATAGAATAATAAGTATAAAATGCCGATGCCGCCGCAAACATTACAACTGCGGCAACAAGTAATTTGCTATTAATAGTTTTAAGCATACCCCTTCCCCCTATTTTAAAAAGATAAAACTTATTTATCGTCTCCCGCTATCTAAATCTTTTTTATTTATTCTACTTATTACTATTTTCTGGTCAAATTATTAAGGGATTAAGGGGCTATAGTTAAAAAAATCGGAACCGTTTTTAATCTTATCCATTAACTTAACTTTTTTGCCCAAAGGAATTATATCGACTTTATAAGATTGGTCGCCCATATTCTCTTTAATTCTTATAGCGTTAACAATTAGTTCGGAGAATAAGTTTTCAATGGTTTTTTGATTAAATATACAAATCGATTTCTCTTCAAGAAATAGAAAATTATTGCGGCTATTAAAATAAAACTGTATAAATTCGCATATGTTTTTAATATACCGATTAAAAACTTTTAAATATTGATCATTTTTTAAAAATGTTATATTCTTATCGTACGCTATCACAAGTTGTCCGCAGACAAAATCTTCGTCGAAACATTTTAAGTTCTTTAAAAACATTCGATATCCGCCGTTTGTCCGCAATATTTGTTTTTCGTCTAATAAACCGAATAATTCAGATAAATATTTGCCGGGTTTATCGGCATATTTAGGCATCCCGCAATCTAATTTTATGCGGTCCATGAAAAAATCCATTAAGGGTCACCTGCCGGATAATTGTTATTGAATAGGTACAATTTAGTTTAATACTATTTTTAATTCAATTAAAAATAATAAATATAATAATACCCCCCCCCCGAAATGTCAAGAAATTTTTTTTGAATATTTTTGTCGGAAGTTTTTTTACATTTATATTAAATTAGGATATAATTTAACAATTAACGAATATAAAAGATATATCAAAATATCGCATAAGCGGGGATACTGAAAATAAATTTCTAATGCGGTATGTAAGTAATAAATAAATAATATGAATAACACGGTAAAAAAAATAAAGAGCGGATTTTCGACTTATCTACTTGACGAAGCCGTCGTTAGAGAAAAGGAAGGGCGGGAAAAATTGAGATTGGATGTTTTAAAGAAATTGAATTATATTATCGGCAGGCTGTATCTGGAAGTTCCTTTTAATGAAGCATATATATTCGGTTCCGTTACAAAACCGTATGAATTTTCGGAAAATTCCGATGCGGATATCGGCTTTCTGGGACTTAAAGACGAATATTTTTTTAAAACGATGGCCTTTATCTCTAGAGAAATAAACATGGACGTGGATGTTATACAGCTTGAGCGCTCCAGATTTGCCAAAGAGATAAAAAAAGAAGGCGTAAAGGTAATATTGAGATAAAACGGAAAATGGATAAAGAAGAAATAGCGGTTTTAAAAGCCCAAATAGATTCGCAGATAGGAGAAATAGAAAATATTTATGCGAAGATAGAAAAAAGAAAACGGATAGAAGGAATAACCGCCGTCGAAAGTATCTCTTATCAATTGCATAACTTATATTCCGCATTCGAAGACCTTTTTAAAATAACGGCTAAAGCGTTCGAGAATCATATAAACGATATAAGCCGATATCATACCGAGCTTTTAAAGCGGATGACCATACATATCGAAGGGGTAAGACCTTCGCTGATATCGAAAGAAAGCTATATGTTATTAGACAGTTTAAGGAGTTTCAGGCATTTTTTCAGGCATGCCTACGGATACGAACTAGACGAAAGAAAAGTAGATATCGTTCTTGAAGATGCCGCAAGACTGAAGAAGATTTATAAAAAAGATATTAAAAGGTTTTTGAATAAATTATCCAACGAGGTTGTGGATTAACTAATAGGAATGTATTTATCGGGTTATACTAATTTTTAACGTATATGCCGGAAGAAGATTTTATGCTTTCCGATAAAATATCGAATAACGATTCGATATCGAATACGGTTTGAAATTTTTTCCTTTCCGTTTCCAACAAACGTTCGCTTTCGGAAAGTTTGTCTATTCCTTTGAGCATAGAGTCTAATTCTGTTTTAATTTCAATATCCGGTTCCCCGTCTCCGGCTTTCAGTATTTCTTCCAGCCTGCGCCCTCCTATAGCCATTAAATTTTTTAAAGAAGAACAGTTAATAATTTCGTTTTCCAACTGCGTCCTTTTTTGTATAATTTCTTTATAATTTTCCAGATCTTCTCCTATAATGCCG
>JAJXXD010000170.1 GCA_021781285.1 bacterium
CAATGCCATATTTACGCCCTCCGGATATTTTATTTGTTTATGCTAAGGGGCGGACTTATGTCCGTCCTCAATAAATACGATTATGTAATTGGAATAAGTGGATTTTATATCGTAATATCCGACGCTTTTTATGCAAAACATATAATAGCCGTTTTTTAAATTCTTCTTATTTACATTATAAAAAAATTTATCATATTGCAAGCTAAATCTTTTTTTAAACGTTAAATTTTGAAAAACAAAGGGTATTGAGGAACCGCAGGAATATTTTATAGATTTTTTGTCTTTATAATGTTTCTTAAAAATTAAAAATCCTTTAACTTTATTTATGTCTCCGCTATATTTATAAACAATATGGGCGGAATTTTTCAGCCTTTCGACGGATAAAATAACGGGCGGGGACGGAGGGGCAACTTTAGGCGGCTGGGGGTAACCGGTTTTTGCGCATCCTGATAAAAAAAGAATCTGGGCAAAAAAAACCAGCGCCGATAAAGCCGGAAAAATATAGCTTCTTTTTTTATTTAAGCTCCAGTAACGATTTTTTATTATTTTCGATTTCTTTTTCATATTCTTTTAAGACCGTTTTTATTTCTTTAAATGCCGTTCCTCCGGTTGTTTTCTTTGAATTAACGGAAGTTTCGGGGTTAAAAATATCAAATATATCGCCGGCTATAAAACCGGTTATTTTTTTATATTCCTTTAAAGACACGGTAGAAAGGGTTTTACCCGTATTCTCGGCATAGCTGACGATTCTGCCGACGATTTCATGCGATTTTCTAAAAGGTACGCCTTTTTTTACCAAGTAAGTAGCGACATCGGTAGCGTAAATAGAGTCGTTTTTAAGTCCTGCCGCCATATTTTCTTTATTAAATTTTATAGTTCTTATGATTTCTTTAAATATCAATAAAGAATTATAAACGGTATCCGCACTTTCCATGACCGGCTTTTTATCTTCCTGCATATCCCTGTTATATGCGAGAGGCAGGGATTTCATCATTATAAACAAGGACAAAAGATTTGAAATAACGCCCCCCGTTTTGCCTCTTATGAGCTCCAGAACGTCGGGATTTTTCTTCTGCGGCATAATGCTTGACCCTGTGGTAAATTCGTCTTTTAATTTTATAAATCCGAACTCAAAACTGTTCCATATTATAAGTTCTTCGCAAAATCTGGAAAGATGCAGCGCCGTCATAGAAAGCGCAAAGTTAAATTCCAGCGCAAAATCTCTATCCGAAACACCGTCCATACTGTTTCTCGAAATGCTTCCGAATCCTAAAAAATCCGCTTCTAAACGCCTGTCTATGTCAAAATCCACGCCTGCGAGGGCTCCGCTGCCGAGAGTTAAAACATCGGCTGTTTTGTACGTATTCATAAGCCTTTCGAAATCCCGCGTAAACATCTCGTAATAAGCTAAAACGTGATGGGCGAGAGACACCGGCTGGGCATGCTGAAAATGGGTATATCCGGGAATTATAGTTTTAATATTGGATTTTGCGACTGCCGCCAGTTCCGCCCTTAAATCGATTAATGCTTTTGCTATATGCTTTATACGGCTTTTTACGTAAAGCCTGAAGTCCACCGAAACCTGGTCGTTTCTCGACCTTCCCGTATGGAGTTTTGCCCCTGATTCCGGAACAAGTTCCGTTAATCTCTTTTCCACATTCATATGAATGTCTTCATATTTTTTATTAAGCTCGAATTCCCCGTTTTTTATCTCGGTTTTGATTTTTATAAGCGCATTTTCTAAATCCCTTTTTTCCTTTAAGCTGACGATACCCGCTTTTTTTAGGGCGCGGAGATGGGCGATAGAGCCGTCGATATCGAAATCCGCAAGTTTTTTGTCGATATCCAGCGATGCCGTAAAATCTGCGGTAATTTGTGATATGTCTTCTTTAAAACGCCCTCTGACGAAATTATTATGCGATATAATTTCTTTGTTTTTCTTTGGTCCCATATCTTGCCTTATTTTGTATTATTTTGACCTTCTTAATTTATAGCGCAATGATTTTAAGTGAATAAATCCCGTCGCATCGTTCTGGGAATATGCCCCTTTGTCGTCCTCGAACGTTACGATATTCTTAGAATAAAGACTGTCTGCGGATTTTCTGTATAAAACTTTCATATTGCCTTTATACAGCTCTAATCCTATTGCGCCGTTCACGGACGACTGGGTGCTGTCTATAAGGGACTGAACCGCTTTCAATTCAGGACTAAACCAGCTTCCTTCATATATTAACTTTGAATATTGAGGCACAAGGCTGTTTTTAAGCTCTATCTCCTCTCCGGTCAAAGTAATAGATTCTATCAGCTTGTGGGCAAAGCTTAAAACCGTTCCGGCAGGAGTTTCGTAAACGCCCCTCGATTTCATTCCAGTAATCCTCGTTTCTACTATATCCGCCCTTCCGATACCGTTTCTGCCGGCAATCAAATTAAGCTCATCTACTATCTGAAACGGCGGCATTTTTTTTCCGTTTAAAGATACCGGATTTCCGTTTTTATATTTTATTTCTATAGACTCAGGTTTATCCTGCGCTTTTTGGGGAGATGCCGTAATCTCGAACATAGATTCGTCCGGAGCATTTTCTAAATCTTCCAGTATCCCGCCTTCATAGCTTATGTGAAAAAGATTTTTATCGCTCGAATAAGGTTTTTCTTTTGTAACCGGAACGGGAATTCCGTTATCTTCCGCATATTTAATAAGCTCGGCTCTCGATGCTATATCCCATTCCCTCCAAGGCGCTATCACCTTTATGTCCGGATTAACGGCTGCATAGGCAAGCTCGAACCTGACCTGGTCGTTTCCTTTGCCGGTTGCGCCGTGGGCGACGTATTTTGCGCCTTTTTCCGCCGCTATTTCTATCTGCCTTTTTGCTATTAAAGGTCTGGCGATAGACGTTCCGAGAAGATACGAGCCTTCGTAAAGAGCGTTTCCCCTTAACATGGGAAATATATAATTTTCTGCAAACTCGCTCCTCATATCTTCGACTATAGCTTCTACCGCGCCGGTCTTCAGGGCCTTTTTCTTCACGGCGGCAAGGTCTTCTTTCTGTCCTACGTCGCAGCAATAGGCAATAACGTCCGCTTTATACGTATTTATCAGCCATTTGAGAATAACCGAGGTATCGAGTCCTCCCGAATATGCTAAAACAATCTTATTCCCGCCTTTTAACTTTGCCATAATAAATTATTTCTCCTGTTTTATTTAGAAAATAGTCTCCATAATCGCTTTCTGGACATGGAGCCTGTTTTCCGCTTCTTCAAACACGACCGGCGAAAACCTCTCGAACACGTCCTCCGTGACTTCTTCGTTTCTGTGAACCGGAAGACAGTGTAGAAAGATAACGTCGTCTTTCGCATTTTTTACTACATCATCGTCTATAATAAAAGGTCTTAATTTATCTATTTTTTCTTTTTCCTCGTCCTGCCCCATACTAATAAAGACATCGGTCGTAATAACGTCCGCGTTTTTTGCCGCAGAAATTTTATCGTTGGAAATCAGGAATCTGCCGCCTCTTTTTTTAGAATCTTCTTTAACGGCAGGGTCTATTTCAAATCCTTCAGGCATAGCAAGCACAAGCTCAAAACCGAGCATTGCCTGAAGGCTGACCCATGAATTTGCCATGTTGTTCGCATCGCCGAAATAAACTATTTTTAAGTTTCCGATAATATCAGCCGCAATGCCTGCTTCGCAGGAACTTTTTTTTATCTCGTAAACCGTAAATATATCCGTTAATATCTGCGCGGGATGATATAAATCCGTAAGACCGTTAATCACGGGTTTCTCGAAATACCGCGCAAAAGTTTCTATTCTTTCCTGTTCGAACGTTCTTATTATTACGCCGTCTAAATACCTGCTTAAAACCCTTGCGGTGTCTTTTACCGGCTCGCCGCGTCCGAGCTGAAGGTCTCTCGACGACATAAAAATGGGGTATCCTCCGAATTCTACTATGCCGACTTCAAAAGATAATCTGGTTCTCGTAGAGGATTTCTCGAATATCAGACCGATTTTTTTGCCTTCGAGACAGACGTTTTTTCCGCCCCTTTCCGCCTTTAAGACGGCAGACCTTAAAAGAATATCATATATTTCGTCCTTCGTAAAATCGTAAACCGATAAAAAATTTCTGACTGAATTCATATTAAATTATTTGCATTATTTATTGTAATGACCGTTAAGGATATTAACAATGGATTCTATTAATAAATCGACGTCGCCTTTTTTGATAATTAACGGCGGCGTAAGCCTTAATATTTTATCCTGAACCGCCGTCGTCAAAAATCCTTCTTCGATTAATTTAACGGCTATGTCTTTCGACTTAATCTCATAAAACTCGATTGCGCCGATTAATCCAATATTTCTAACGTCTTTAATGAATTCGGAAAAATCGAGCTTTAATTCGTCTAATTTGGATTTTATATAATTCCCCGTTTTTAAAACTTCGTCGAGAAAATCTTCCTTAGTTATTTCGTCGATAAAGGCATTGGCCGCGGCCGTTATCAGCGGTCCTCCTCCGAAAGTCGAGGCATGGTTGCCGGGTTCGAACGCTTTTGCAATTTTATCTTTTGCCAGCACCGCTCCTATCGGAAGTCCGCCCGCAAGAGGTTTCGCAAGCGTCATAACGTCCGGTTCTACGCCGTAATTCATGTAGGCAAAAAGTTTTCCGGTTCTGCCGAGTCCGACCTGAACCTCGTCGAAAATTAAAGCCACATCGTTTTCTGCGGTTAAATCCCTTAAGGATTTTATGTATCCTTTATCAGCGATATTAACGCCGCCTTCTCCCTGTACGGGCTCGACTATTACTGCGCAATAGTCTTTTCCGTTACCGGCTTTTCCGCCTGCGCCGTTAATCAATTTCTCTACGGCGGAGAAATCGTTGAATTTTACATGAGTAAAGCCTTCAAGCAGAGGTTCGAAACCTTTATGATACTTGTCCTGTCCCGTTGCCGAAAGCGCTCCGAAGGTTCTTCCGTGAAAAGAATTCTCCATTGCTATTACCTTATATCCTCTTTTTGAAAATTTTTTCGCGTATATTCTTGCAAGTTTGATTGCCCCTTCGACGCTTTCCGCCCCGCTGTTGCAGAAAAAAACCTTATCGGCAAATGAATTCTTGCACAGTTTCTCGGCAAGCAGAGCCTGCGGTTCGGTATAAAAATAGTTGGATACATGAATTAACTTTTTTATCTGGTTTATTACGGCAGAATTTATCGCATGATTATTATACCCTAAATTATTTACCGCAATTCCCGAAGCAAAATCTATGTATTTTTTTCCGTTTTCATCGTATAAGATACAGCCGTCCCCTTTAACCAAGGTTAAATCGAATCTGCCGTAAGTATTCATTATATATTTATCGGTAAGTTCTTTAGTATTCATCGTGCGCCTCTTTCTAATTTGAAATCTGGGTTCCTATTCCTTTTTTGGTAAATATCTCCAGCAAAACTGCATGGGGAATGGAACCGTTTATTATATGAACCTTTTTGACTCCCAACTTTACCGCATCTGCGCAGGAATTTGCCTTCGGTATCATTCCTCCGTAAATAACCCCTTCTTTAATCATGCTTTTAATATCTCCCGTTTTAACCGAAGGGATAAGCTCATTATCCGCATTTAAAAGTCCGTCCCGATCCGATAAGATTATAAGTTTTTCGGCTTCAAGCTCCGCCGCTACGGCTGATGCGACAAGGTCGGCATTAATATTAAGCGTCCTGCCCCGATCGTCCATGCTTACGGGGGCGATTACCGGGATAAACGAGGGGTCGAGGGTCAATAGTATTTTTTTATCGACATGCTTGACTTCGCCCACAAAACCAAGGTCGACTTTTTCGGTTTTGAGCTTTTTTGCAGTAATAAGATTTCCGTCTTTGCCGGACAAACCGCAGGCGCGTCCGCCGAATTTATTTATCAACGCGACAAGGTCTTTATTTATTTTCCCCGATAAAACCATTTCGACGACTTCCATAGTATTTTCATCGGTAATACGGTGGCCTTCGTGAAAATTTACGCCGATATTCAGCTTGGTTAAAAGACCGTCTATTTCTTTTCCGCCGCCGTGAACGATAATTATATTTATTCCGACAAGCTTTAAAAGAATGATATCTTTAATAAAACTCTCTTTTAATTCGTCGTCCGCGGCTATAGAACCGCCGAATTTTATCACGAAGGTTTTTGAAGTAAATTTTTGGATATAGGGCAGAGCCTCAAGCAAAACCTTTGCTTTTTTTATGTATTCTTCCATAATTATAATTTATAAATATTATTAAAGTATATACCTCGAAAGGTCCTCGTCTTTTATTATATCCTTAAGCCTTTCGTCTATATAATCCTTATTTATTAAAACTTTTTTTGCCGTCTTATAAGGAGCTTCGAAAGAAACGTCTTCCATGACCCTTTCTAAAATTGTATGAAGCCTTCTCGCTCCGATATTTTCGGTCTTAAGATTGACCTCTTCCGCAATTTCGGCGATTCTTTCGATTCCGTCTTCCGTAAAGTTTAAGCTCACGTTTTCCGTTTTAAGAAGCTCGTAATACTGTTTAATTAACGCTCCTTTCGGTTCTTTTAATATCCTTACGAATTCTTTTTTAGACAGCGAATCCATCTCGACCCTGATAGGAAACCTTCCTTGAAGCTCGGGAATTAAATCCGACGGCTTGGAAACATGAAAAGCGCCTGCTGCGATAAATAAAATATGGTCGGTTTTTACGATTCCGTATTTCGTCATAACGTTGGAGCCTTCTATTATCGGCAGTAAATCCCTCTGAACGCCTTCTCTCGAAATATCGGGACCGTAAGATTTTTCCCTCGAAGCTATTTTATCTATTTCATCGACGAATATTAAACCTGAGTTTTCAACTCTTTGGATTGCGTTCTGGACTACCTTATCGTTATCGACAAGTCTTTCGCTCTCTTCGCGGACTAATATATCGAAAGCCTCGGAAACTCTAACCTTTTCTATTTTTTTCTGCTTCGGGAAGATATTAGAAAATATATCTTTAAAATCCTGTCCTATGTCGTCTATTCCTGATTGGGAAAATATTTCTATGACCGGAATCGGAGGCCTGGCGGAAGATTTAACCTCCATTTCTACGAATCTGTCGTCTAACTTTCCTTCTAAAAACATTTTCCTGAATTTTTCCCTTGTATTGGCGTAGCTGGTTTTTTCCGCTCCTCCGGCCGGCAGCTGTCCTCCGTTTTTCTTGGAAACTTTGGGAGGTGGAGCTACAAGAAGGTCTAAAAGCAGTTCCTCGGCATTTTGTTTGGCTTTGTCGATAACCTGCTCGG
>JAJXXD010000140.1 GCA_021781285.1 bacterium
GACAGCCTCGGACTTAAAGTAGAAAAAAATATTTATGGAAGAATAGAAGCGCAGGTTGCAAAACAGGTTATTTTCCAAAAAATAAAAGAAATAGAATACAAAAATATTTTTAACGAATTTAACGAGAGGAAGGGAGATATAGTCAGCGGGCTCGTAAGAAAGGTTGAGAAGTCCTTGATAATAGTAGATCTTGGAAAAACCGAGGCTGTTTTGCCGAGGCAGGAGCAAATATTCAGCGAAACATACAGACCGCACGACAGGATAAGAGCCGTCCTGTCCAATATTAAAATGGAAAAAGGCGGACCTAAACTTATTCTTTCCCGCGCTTCGGACGAGTTTCTCATTAAACTTTTTGAGACCGAAGTTCCGGAAATATATGATGGAGCGGTTAAGATAGTGAGAGTTGCCAGAGCGCCCGGATTCAGGTCTAAAATTGCCGTTGCGACCACTAATAAGGACATAGACCCGGTAGGCGCATGCGTGGGAATGAGGGGAATCAGGATACAGAGCATAACCAACGAGCTTAGAGGCGAAAAAATAGATATTATACCTTATTCGGATAACCCATCGAAATTTGTCGTAAGCGCTTTAAGTTCCGTTGAAGTTTCCAATATTATAGTCAATGAGGACTTGAAGTCGATTGCCGTTATAGTTCCGGACGACCAGCTTGCGCTTGCGATAGGCAAACAGGGTCAAAACGTAAGGCTTGCCTCAAAAATTACAGGTTATAAAATAGACATTCTAAGCGAATCTAAAATCAGCGCAAAGGATAAAAACGCTTACAAAGACCTTATGGATATACCCGGAGTAGGGGAAATTACGGCAAAACTTTTATATGATAACGGATATATTACGGCAAACGATATAGTTAACGCGGATGCCGAAAAGTTAGCCAAAGATATTTCCGTAGATGTAAAAAAAGCTGAGAAGATTATTAACTCGGCAAGCGTTTATTCAGAAAAAGTAAAATCAGATGTGGAACTTAAAGAAAAAATAGAAAAAGATACTATTTAAAAGAGAAAGGGGCAGACCTCTAAGTCTATCTCCTTTAAAAAAGGGAAAATAATGGAAGAAAGAAGGGTTTCTAAAGGAGTTATCAGAAGAAGGGCAAGCAGGACGGAACCGGAAGAAACTAAAGGAATTCCGTCTGAGGCTGCGCCGGAAAATATATCTTTAGCCGAAAAGCAGGAAAGCGGTGAAAACCTCTTAGCGCCTGCCGGAGTTTTAACCAAAGAGCATAAAAAGACTGAGCCGCAGCATCCCTCAGCCGCTGAAGAAATGCCTCTCAAGGAAAAAGAAAACGCTGTTAAATCAAAAAAAGTCGGCAAAAAAGAAGAAGCTCAAAAGCCGGACGTTCTCAGCGTAATAAAAACCTTAGACAATCTGAAAGTTAAAAGTATTTCGGGAGAAGCGGCCGAATCCGCTTCCCATAAAAAACCCGTCAAAAAAGAAGAAATAAAGAAAGGTCCTCAAGCTAAATTTTCTAAAAACGAAAAGTTTATAGATACGTCCGAAGAAGGGGAATCGTTTATTTTCAGGAAGCATAAAAGAAAATTCGGCGGCAAGTTCCATAAGCAGCCCAAGCGCGTCCAACAGATAGTTCCGGAAAAAAAGGCGTCCAAGAAAGTAATTAAAATAAGCAGCGGCATAACCGTAAACGAATTATCCCAGTCTCTCGGAGTCAAAGCGTCCGAAGTTATAAAAAAATTAATGGACGTCGGCATAATAGCTACTATGAACCATATAATAGACATAGACGCGGCTTCCCTTATCGCTTCCGAGTACGGATATACCGTAGAAAACGTCAGCTTTAACGAGGCGATAGCGCTGGAAGAATCAGTTGACGCGGAAGAATCGCTTCTGCCGAGAGCTCCGGTAGTGACGGTTATGGGCCACGTTGACCACGGTAAGACTTCACTTCTCGATGCCATAAGAAAAACAAACGTTACTTCTAACGAAGCCGGCGGAATAACGCAGCACATAGGCGCATACAGCGTTAAGATAGACGATTCCATGATTACTTTTCTGGATACCCCCGGACATGAAGCGTTTACGGAAATGAGGGCGAGAGGCGCGGGCATAACCGATATAGTAGTTCTTGTAGTTGCGGCGGACGACGGAGTTATGCCTCAGACAATCGAAGCAATTAACCATGCTAAAGCCGCCAATGTTCCTATTATAGTCGCCATAAATAAAATAGACAAGCCCGGCGCAAACCCCGCTAAAATTAAAAACAGCCTTCTGGAATACGGTCTCGTTTCGGAGGAACTGGGCGGAACGACCCTTTATGCACAGGTTTCGGCTAAAACGGGCGTCGGAATAAAAGAGCTTCTCGAACTCATCATACTTCAATCCGAAATATTAGAATTAAAAGCAAATCCGAATAAGCCGGCAAGAGGAACAGTTATCGAAGCAAAGCTCGATAAGGGAAGGGGTCCGGTAGCTACGGTTTTAATCCAGAGCGGCACTTTAAAGGTGAACGACAGCGCGGTATGCGGTTTGTATTATGTCAAAGTCAGGGCAATGCTTGATTACAAGGGAAACAAGATTGAAACGGCCGGCCCGTCCATTCCCGTCGAAATATTCGGCTTGGAAGGCGTCGCGTCTCCCGGAGACAATTTTATCGCTCTTAAGGACGAGAAAGAAGCAAAAAGAATAAGTATGGAAAGACAGTTGAAGCACAGGGAAGTCGAGTTAAGCTCCAATGCAAGGCTTACTTTGGAAGGATTGTACGAAAAAATTAAATCCGGCGACGTAAAAGAACTTAGATTAATCGTTAAAACTGATGTTTACGGCTCTATGGAAGCGCTAATACAGTCGTTTAAAAAACTTTCCAATCCTAAGGTAAAAGTCAATATAATACACAGCGGGGCGTCGGCAATTACCGAAAGCGACGTTATGCTTGCAAAAGCGACTAATTCCATAATCATAGCCTTTAACGTACGTCCGGAGTCTAAGGCTTCGGCATTAAGCGAAACCGAAGGAATAGAAATCAGGTACTACAGCATTATTTACGATGCGGTAAAAGATATAAAAGATGCAATGGAGGGCTTGCTTGCCCCCATAGAAAAAGAAAGAATTACGGGTAAGGCGGAAGTAAGGAGCGTTTTTAACGTTCCAAAGTTTGGAGCGGTTGCAGGATCTTTCGTATTAAGCGGATTTATTAAAAGATCGTCCAGCGCCAGACTTTTACGAGATAATGTAGTTATATACACGGGGCATATAGATTCGTTGAAAAGGTTTAAAGAAGACGCAAAAGAAGTTCAGGCAAATTTTGAATGCGGGATTCTGCTTGAAAATTTTAACGATATAAAAGTCGGAGATATCGTAGAAGCTTATGATATAGAATATATTAAGCAGACGCTGGAATCTTCGGTCAATAACGCGTAAAAAGATTTATTTGTATATATATGGGAGAGTTTTAATAAATTGATAGAAAGAAATAAAAGAGTGGCGGAAATGATATCCAGGGAAGTTTCTTTGTGTTTGGAATTTGAGGTAAACGACGCCAGATTGAAAAACGTTACTATTATAAGCGCGGAAATATCGAAGGACCTAAAATTCTGTAAAATATTTTTCAGCGTATTGGGTTCCGAAAAAGAAATAAAAAAAGCGTTAAGCGGTTTCGAAAGTTCCAAAAATTTTATTAAAAAAAATGTTTTTTCCAAGGTTCTTTTGAGGGTAGTGCCGGAAATCAGGTTTGAATATTACGGCGGATTACAAAAGGCTTTTGATATAAACACGATTATAAACGAATATAATTCTACAAAACAAACGACAAAATAAACAATTATGGTATCTATAAAAAAAGAATATTCGGCTTCGGATTTAAAGGCTTTAAATAATTACGCCGCAGATATATTCCGCATCATAGAAACGTCTAAAAAAGTTCTTATAGCGACGCATGAAAATCCGGAAGGCGACGCTATAAGTTCGGTTATAGCGACCGGCCTTTTTTTAAAGGCGTTAGATAAAGACGTTTATTTATACGATAAAGACCAGATACCGAATAATTTAAAATTTTTACCGGGAGTCGATAAATTTTTAAACGAGTTTCCGAAAGAACCCATAGATTTGCTTATAGTCGTCGATTGCGGGGAATTTTCGCGCATAGGGGCTAATTACGGAGAGCTCTCCGTAATAAACAGAATAATTAATATCGACCATCATTTTACAAACACATTTTTCGGACATTCTAACCTCGTACTGCCCGATGCAAGTTCTGCAGGCGAAGTTCTTTTCTATCTTTTTTTAGCATATGGAGCCTATGTAAACGATATTGCGTATTCTCCTTTCGATAATTTTCTTGGAGACAAATTAGGCGAACCTCTTCCATGCGGAATTGAAGAAAGAAAAAAAATATTATCGTATCTAAACGACGACATTGCTCTGTCTTTATATACGTCTATATTGACAGATACCGGTTCTTTTCATTATTCTTCGGCGAATAAAAGATCTTTTTATATATGTTCCGTTTTAAACGAATATAATTTAGACCCCGCTGAAATAGCCACCGAGCTTTTTGAAACCAAGCCCGCCGAGATGTATTTTCTGCTGGGGAAAAGTTTAAACACGCTTGAATTTTCCTCCAACGGAAAGGTCGCCTCTATGGTCGGAACCAAGAAAATGATAGAAGATGTTTTGAAAGAAGGGGACGGAAACAGAATTAACGGTTTATACGAAAATTTCGTAAACTATCCGAGGTCGATTCAGGGAGTAGAAATAGCGATATTTTTCAGGGAAACCGGATTCAATCAATACAGATTGAATTTCAGGTCTAAAAGTTACGCGAACGTCGCATACGTCGCGGAGAAGTTTGGCGGCGGCGGACATAAATTTGCGGCGGGATGCAAAGTAAGCGGCGATATAAACGAAATTAAAAACGAAGTATATAAATATTGCGGCGAAATAATATAAATACGGTTATGGATAAAGGTAAAAATAACAGCATAAGCGGGATTTTAGTCATAGACAAGCCTAAAGATATGACCTCGTTCAAAGTAGATTTTTTAATAAAAAAGGAACTTAACTGTTCTAAAGTAGGTCATGCCGGAACTTTGGATCCGTTTGCGACCGGAGTTCTCCCCGTTCTTTTAAATAAAGCCACAAAGCTTCAGGACAGCTTAATTAATCTTCCTAAATCTTACGAAGGGACACTTAAATTAGGCATAAGTACTGATACGCTCGATATCGCCGGCCGCCAAAACGGCGGAAGAGACGTTTCCGATTCGGAAACCGACGGCGTAATCAGCTATTTAAATAATTTAAAAGGCGATTTTATTCAAAAGATACCGGCTTTCAGCGCCAGAAAACATAAAGGAGTTCCCCTATATAAATATGCAAGAAAAAATATCGACGTAATTCTGGAAAATCCTACGTCCGTAGTTAAAATTTATAATTTCGAAGTAAAATCGCGCCGAAATACTTTTATAGATTTCAGATGCACCGTTTCAAAAGGAACATATGTAAGGGCGATTGCTCAGGATATAATGGATAAATTCGATATTCCGGCGCATCTTTACAGCCTTAAAAGGACGAGCGCCGGCGGTTTCGATATTTCCGAAGCTCTGCCGCTGGAGTCGCTCGAAAAAGGCCCCGATTTCATAATCGAGAACCTGATACATATTAATAACGTTTCCGGTATTCGTACCGGCGGCATTAATTAAAATATATATAATAACTAATTAAACTAACTAAAACATATCCTTAAGGGGGTTCAATTAAATGCCTATTTCAAAAGAAGAAAAAAACGCAATAATCGAGAAATTTAAGACCCATAGCAACGATTCCGGTTCGGTAGAAGTGCAGGTTTCCCTGCTTACATACCGGATTAATTTATTGTCGGAACATTTTAAAAAATTTGCCAAAGACCATCATTCAAGAAGGGGTCTTTTAAAAATGGTTTCAAAAAGAAGGCATCTTCTCGATTATCTGAAAAGCAAGGACGATGCAAGATATAAATCTTTAATCGAAGCCCTTGATCTTCGCAAATAAAAACGATAAATTAATTTTTCTTAAAAGCAAGTTAATCAGATTCAATAGGAGACAAGATGATAAGCAATACTTTAATGTTTGACGGTAAAAAAATAACTATCGAAACGGGGAGACTAGCCAAACAGGCGTCGGGAAGCGCATTGGTTACGATAGGAGACACAAAAGTTCTCGTTACTACGTGTTTAAATAAAAAAATAAAGGAAGGAACGGATTTCCTGCCCCTTACCGTGAATTACGTAGAGAAATATTATTCTGCGGGAAAAATACCGGGCGGTTTTTTTAAAAGAGAGGCAAGGCCGACCGAAAAAGAGGTTTTGACCTCCAGATTCTTAGACAGGCCGATAAGACCCCTATTTTCGGATAATTACTTTTTTGATACGCAGATAATAGCCACCGTGGTTTCCATGGATAACGAAAACGATCCGGATATGGCGGCTATGTTAGGCGTTTCATTTTCTTTGATGCTTTCCGAAGCCCCGTTTAACGGACCAACCGCAGGCGTTAGAATTGCAAGGGTAAACGGCAATTTCATTGCAAATCCGACTTATAAGGAACTCGAAGCCAGCGACACGTTTCTTATAGTCGCAGGCTCAAAAGACGCTATAACTATGGTTGAAGGAAGCTTTAACGAATTAGACGAGGAAGAGCTTATTTCGGCGATAGAATTCGCGCACGATAAAATTGTGGAATTAACCGAGTTTCAGAATAAAGCTCTTTCTGGAATGAGCATTAATAAAGCCGTGCCTGAAGAAATTAACATACCGGAAGGATTACATGAAAGAGTTAAGGAGCTTTCTTACGACGATTTATCCGCCGCCCTTAAGATTTCCGCAAAGCTTGAAAGAAATGAAAGAGTTGAAAACCTGAACGACAAGGTTATCGAACTGCTTAATGAATCTTATCCCGGGCAGGAAGCGGCGATAAGCCATATTTTTGAATCTATCCAAAAGGATATATTGAGAAGCAACATAATTAACGATGGTTTAAGAATAGACGGAAGAGGGCTTAGAGATATAAGGCCTATCAGCTGTTCCGTCGGAGAACTGCCGATGGCTCACGGAAGCGCCGTTTTCACGCGCGGTGAAACCCAGGCTCTCGTCGTCGCCACTCTCGGCACTAAATTCGACGAACAGATTATAGATGCGCCCGAGAAAGAATCGACTAAAAAATTTATGCTGCATTATAATTTCCCTCCTTTTTCCGTGGGAGAGGTCGCTCCCTTAAGGTCCCCCGGTAGAAGAGAGATAGGGCACGGGTCGCTTGGCGAAAAAGCGCT
>JAJXXD010000197.1:0-5942 GCA_021781285.1 bacterium
TCCGTCGATAAAATAGTTATTTTTAAATCTTTTGATATCGACATTCTCAATCCTTACTCCTTTAGGAAAAATTCTCATAAATCTTTTAAGGTAACCGGCTACATTCGCCGGCATAAAATATTTGTTAAATAAAATAATGTTCTCTTTTTTTTGATTTTGTTCCAATAAAACGGCGGTACTTTTATTTAACAATTTTATTTTTTGATTTTCGGCATACGATTTATTATTAAAAAATAAAGCGGTTGACTGCATAAACAATATGGCTATGATTAAAGCGGTTATATACAGATTAATTAATTTATTTTTCCTGAGTTCTATATTTTTAAATTTTATCTCCAAGTTTTCAAAATGGGGAACCGTTCTTTTTATATTGTCGAAAAATGCGGCAAAATCCTTTGCCGCAAAATTAATAATACCGGCATCTCCAAAGAAAATATTAAAATCCGTGCCGCCATAGTTTGTAATAATTTTATTTATCTTAATATTTTTTGAATTTAATTTTGTTTTTAAAATATTTAAATTATCGTTTAGCATGTCTTCCTTAAAACTTGCTACGGGAAAAAGATTAAACCCGTTCAAGACGACCATTATTTTATAGATATCTTCAGCCTTTTCTATAAATATAAAGGATTCTTTTTCTTCGGAAATTATGGATTTTTCATTCAAAAATAATATCGCTAAATAATCGTACGGAATAATAAAATCAATTCCCTTTAATAACGAATAATATTTTTTTATATTTAAAGGCAGGGTATGATAGACTCCATATTCATTATAGGCGTTGCCGATATAAAAATAAGATTCGTCCTTGTAATATTTAGCGAGATATTTGTTTAACCCCGATTTTTTAACCGATTTAACGCCGTTTTTTGGAATAACGGAAAAATTAATATTTTTAGATATTACCGCAAGCGCCGCCGGAATTTCAAAATCCGCCGTTTTTCCGGGATAATCATGGGAAAAGATTGATTTTTCTCCGTCAAAATACTGGTAAATATCATATTCTTCTATATAAATTAAATTTTTATGCATGGTTTTTAATTTAACGTATTCGGCTGGTTTAAATTTATTAAATCGGGGAGATAGCTTGCCGGTATTTCTATTTCATACCCGGGAGATTCTACCGGGACATAGCTCATTCCTCCCTCCCAGTAGGAATAACGCACCGTTCCCCAAACCTGAGGAAGATACGGATTTTGGAACGCACCTCCTACCCATGAAGCGTAAGAATAAGAATCTCCCGCATTGTTGGTCTCCGATGAACTGTAATCGCATTCGGAATTCGGGTTATTGGCATAACTCAGTACCGCATTATTTCCATTTACCGCCTCTACTATAAAATATAACGACAGCATTCCGCCGTTCCATATTCTCGTATATGTTTTCCCCCTGCCGGAATTTATATATGCGGTTTCGGTAATATAACATATTGCTCCGGTTATATAAAAACTCATTCCTATATATTGACTGTAGGCGTCTGCCTGATTATTATCTACGGCTATCGGGTCTATATAAATTATTTCATTCCCGTTAATCATAGCGCTTCCGGGTATATTATGCCTTATATCGTTATAAAAATCGTAATAATTATTCGATTCTTGGCTTTGCGCCGCCGTTATCTCGAGAGCGTAGCTTATTTCCCGCGGCGTCCCGTTTTGAACGGAATTATTAACGCTTAAGCATATTTTTGTATCGTTCTTTGCGGTTATACTCCCGTATATACAGTCCGAAGAAGGGCTGCCGCCGACAAAGTTAATTCCAAGACCATCGGCAAGGTATCCGGCGGCCTGGAGAGCTCCTATAGCGCTAAAACTATTATTATTATTTACGTAAGTACTCTCAGCATTTATAAGTGCATTGGCAAGCAACGATATATTATCGGCTCTGTTTTCAAACACCATCCCTTTGAGCGCGGGTAAGGACAAAGCCGCCATAATCGAAACGACGACCATGGAGATAATCACGCCTATAAGTGAAAATCCTTTATTATTTCCTGCTATATTATTTTTTGAAATTTGCATAAATTCTCCTTCTCTTTCTATATGTAGTCAAAAAAGGCTCAACGCCGCCGTAAAAAATCTAACGACCGCCTGTACCGCTCTATTTATTAAACCGCTTTGATTTTCGGTATTTATATAACTCGTTCCGCCGTTCGCATCCGGACTCGTAAGCGTCGAACTAACCGGAGAAGCGCTATCCGGATTGGATGCGAAAGATGGCGGATTTAGTTTAAGATTAAAAGAAATATCGGCTAAACCGTCGTCGGACGAAATTTGCTCCGTTTTTCCGGTAATGCCCTTGCTTATCTCGCGTACCGCTATATCCGAATAAGTAAAATCGTCCGGCATAAGAACATTCAGCGTTCCGCCCTGCAAGTTTACGCAGATATAAATATTTATTTTAAATAATATTTTCTTCACGCACCCTTCATTATTGAAGCCGTAAACCGGAATAGGGCTTAAATATGCCGGACTGCTTTGTTCAAGGCCTGCTATGTCCGCAAACCTTCCGTAGTTCGAGAAATATGCATGCTCCGCCTTTATTACGAGGTCTGCAGTATTTACTACATTCTGCGCCTCTAAGTTGTAAATCTGTCCTTTACTCAAACCGAAACATAATTTTGAGAATATTAACGTATAAAACAGGGTAATTCCGACTACTCCGGCTAATATAATGCAATGTTTCATAATTATTTATCCGTATAAACTTTTAACTTCTTTGGCTTCTTTGTAATTTAATTAAACGTAAAGGTTAAATTCCCCTGAAAATTAGAACTATCGGCCGATGAGGCATTGCCGTTAAATAAATCGCTCAAACAAGTCTGTCCGTTACCTATATTAAAAACGGCGTTTTCGCTTGCATCGACTCCGGATATAGAATTTTCTAATGAATTACATATATTTAAAGCCTGCGCATTGGTCATCTGAGGGGCATTTATGCCTATTATGTACCGATATTGTCCGGGATTGGAATTCGTCGAGATAAAATAGCTCTGTATAAAACCCGGATTAGGAGGAGCGACATTATTTCCGTTGACCGTCCATGATGCAGGAAGAAGATTATCTTCCTGCATCGCATAAGGAAGAGATACTCCCGAAGGCGGCATAATGCTTCCTCCGTTTACCTGCATATAAGAATTTACGGCAGACTCAATTTTAGTGATAGATTGAACCGTGGCGGTAACGTTTGACGAACCTATGAGCCCGTTATAAACCATCAAACCTCCTGCAGATAGTATTCCCACTACTATCATTGCGACTATAATTTCCATTAAAGTAAAACCGTCGTTGCTTTTTTTAAATTTTTTAATCATATTTTACCGCCTCCTTAAATTTTATTTGTTATGATTTGATTGATTTAATTCTGATTAATCGATTAATAGTTTGCCGGCAATCCGACCATTCCTTGGATAAGAGGCAAAAATAAAGAAAAAAACATTAAAAACAAAAAAAATACGACGGAAGCAATAGCTAAAAAAAATAATCCTTTTGTAAATAACTTCATATACCGGTTTGATTTTTCCTTAAATTCCAGCGATAATCTTAAGACCGTTTCGGACAAAAAACCTCCTATTTCCGCATAACCGATAGATTCTACGGCATCGTCCGATAAAAAATTTGCATTAACAATTGAATCATGCAGGGTAATTCCACTAATCAAATCCGCGTAAATTAATTCAAATTTATTTTTAAAATATATCTTGGAAGTATTTTTCCTGAAATAATTAAATGCGGCGTTAACCGTAACGCCAGATGAAATCATCAGGGAAAATTGATAAAAAATCCAGTTCAGATAGCCGTAATTTACAATATTTCTGATTTGAGGAATATCAAGCATAAAAGATACCGTTTTAGTTTTAATTCGAAACAAGTCAAAACCGAGCGCGGCTAAACCGGATGCGGCTAAAATTATGCAGTATATAAAGATATTTTTTAAATAATTAAATAAACTCAAAATATTTTTAGTTGACTGCGGTATATGCGGAAATTGACTGAAAAATAAAGCAAAAGTCGGAATTATATAATATAAAAATACCGAAAATGCGACGAATAGTAAGAAAAATAGAAAAGACGGATAGGCTAACGCTCCGGCTATACTCTTTTTATAAGAATTTTTTGTATCGAAATATTCCGATATTTTTAAAAAAGTCTGCGGATAATCGCCGGTTGAATCGGCTAAATCTAACAGCGAAAGAACAATTTCTTCAAAGTTGTTTGAAATAAAGATTTCTTTAAGCGTTTCGCCTTTATCTAACAAAGAAACGCAATTTTTAATAAGTTTAAGCCGTTTCCTTGATTTTGATAGTTTGTGATTGTAATAAAGCCATTTTACAGGGTATAATAATTTATATTTTCCGCTTGCGGCCGGCTTTTTATCCCCTTTATTCATATAACTCAATGCCTTGCCTACAGAGCCGGAAGATTTTGCAAGCTGATAAAATTCCGTAAAAAATACGGAAAGCTCCTTATCTTTCATGCCTGCGTTGCGAACCGGACGCAATATATCTAAAAATATGTTGGGGAGCGCAACGGCAGGCATATAACCTTCCAGTATTATTGCCGATTTCGCCTCGGACAAGCTCTCCGCTTTGATATTTTTTATCAGGCTGTTGCCTTCCGGCGTATAAAATTTTATTAAATAATTTTTTATCATTTTAATAATCGGATTATTTCGACAGATTAAAATACGTTACGGGGTCTATTTCTCCGTTAATCAATTTATTAAAAGATTGAACTTTTAAAGATTCAAAATTAGACAAATTCATTAAAATTTCTTCCAGCGACGAAAGATTAAAAAGCGCAGTCATATTACCGTATATTTCTTCTTTTACGGCATCATTGAATTCTGCAATTTCAATTAACGGTTTTCTTTTAACGTATCCCGTCCCTCCACAGTTATCGCAACTTTTTTCACCCCTTACATATACGGAATCAAAACATGAAACTTCTTTAAAATCTAAGAATCTGTTGCACATATTAGTCTTAGACAACATGGAGGCGGTAAATTTTAAATTTTCTTCTAAAGCATATCTGTATATGGACGGTAATTTCTCCGAACCGATTCTTTTTTTACATTCGGGACAAAGCGGATTATAAAGCCTTTGTGCGGTTACGAACTTTAAAACCGAAAATAATTGGCCTGAATCTATATTAAGAGATTTAAATCTGCCGAATATCGAAAGGGAAGAATTGGTATGAAGGGTAGTAAGAACGAGGTGTCCGGTTTCTGCCGCGATTAATGCATGTTTTGCCGTTATTTCGTCCCTAATTTCCCCTATCATCATAATATCCGGCTCGCTTCTTAACATAATGCGGACGGCTTCGGAATAGCCGAAATCTTCCGATATATTCATTTGAGTGATGTTTGATTCTCTAAGCTCTATTTCTACCGGATCCTCTATAGTTATAATAGAACTTTTCTTCTGCGACAAAAGTTTTAGCATAGCGTAAAACGTCGTAGTTTTACCCGAACCGGTAGGTCCGGTCGAAATAATCAAGCCTTGCGGATGAATATAAGACTTCTCTAATAATTCAACTTTATCATCCGTAAATCCGATATATTTAAAATCAATAACCTTATTTAGTCCGTGAATTCTCAAAACCGCTTCAAAAAGCGCCGATTCTTTATCCAATTTTGAGGAAATAGGTAAAAATGCGACTCTTATATTGACTCGGACGCCTTTATAAAAATTAGAAATAAAAATAAATTTTGCATCCAATCCTTGCCCCTTTTTCAATGTTATTTGACAATTCCCCGCTATTATATTGATTATTCTCCGGCCTGCTTCTAAACTTAAAACCCTTATGTTTTCCTGGCTTATTTCCGTATCCATTATAATCATATAAAAATTTTCGGACCGCTTGATTCTTAAGTTTGGAGAACCTTTTAATAAGGCAATCTCAATTGCTTCATCTAAAATTTCTTTTTCGGAAAATACGGCC
>JAJXXD010000197.1:5952-7154 GCA_021781285.1 bacterium
TATAAATATTTGATTAAGCGCTTCATAAATTTTTCTTTTCGTCGAAAACCCTATTTTAAATTTTTTTAAATTTTCGTCGAAAGCCATTTTTTCGGAAAGGCTTGCGGTAATTTCACTGCAAATTATATAGGGAATGTCCTCTTTTCTTACAACTATCGCCGGAATTTCGTAAAGAAAACTAAAACCGAGCTCTTCGTTTTCTTGTTTATCGATATATAAAGACAGGGTATTTAATTCCTTAAAAAATTCCCTGCCCGAATCGTAAGCAAGATAAGCGGATACATCCGAATCTGTAATACAGCCGCTTTCTATTAAAATCTCGCCTAATCTTTTTTCGCTTATAGTTTGCACGAAAAGAGCGTCTTTAATCTGGGTTTCCGTCAATTTTCCTTTTGATATTAAATATTCGCCTATCTTCATAAAATCTTATCCTATAAAGTTATTTTAGGGGTCAGCATAATCAGGAGATCTTCCTTTTGGCTTAAATCGTTTATAGAGTTAAATAAGTTCCCTATCAACGGAATTTTAGACAATATAGGAATTCCATAGGTATTTTTTGTTTTATCGGTAGTCAATATGCCGCCGACAAGTATCGTAGAACCCGATTTTACGTTAACCGTGTCCGAGAAACTTTTTGATTCTATTACCGGGTTGCTGAAACTGTCGCCGCTGACCGAAAAAGACTGGTAACCCGTAATAGAATTGTCTATCAGGCTTAAAGTAACGGAAACGGAATTGTTTTTAAAATTTATATGGGGAGTAAAGGATATGGAAAGACCGGTCTGCACCTGAGATATAACGGGATAAGTCTCGGTCTGGGACAAACTTAAAGCCATAGTCTGTATGCTCGAAATATACGGTGTTATCGTTCCCGATGAGATCAGCCTCGTCTGCCCGTCCATCAAAACAAGCCTAGGCTGAGATATTACGTTGACCGCCCCCTGCGTTTTAAGCGCATTTAAAATTGCGCTGCTGTTTCCTGAACCGGTAAAGCCGATATACGGCGCATTTGATATATTATTCCCTGAGGCAAGCTGAGCCGCAACCGATATAGACTCTGCACCTAAAGCATTCGTTTTGAATGCCTGATTAAATAAGAGATTCCAGTTTATGCCGGTTTGAAATCCTTTATTTAAACTTACGTCTATTACCTCGACTTTTAAAAAAACCTGTTTAGAAAGAAATTTATCGATTCTTTTTAT
>JAJXXD010000175.1 GCA_021781285.1 bacterium
GTTTATTTCGCCGGATTCTATCAAATCAGCTCCAAAACCTGCAAATTCAATCATTTTTATTATATCTTCGGGAGCGGGCTTATCTTCTTCCGCATCGACGTAAAGGGTTTCGTTTATAAAGTTGAGGCCGGCATCCTTTACGCCCTCGATTCTTTTTACGGTATCGACTATAGTTACGGCGCAGGTAGGGCAGTCCATTTTGCTTATTTTAAATTTGTAATTTTTTTGAGAGGGGTTTGTAGGTTCCATATATATTTATAATATCACAGTTTTTTGGTTTTCGGCATCTCTCGTTTAAAGATGTGATATAATCTTCAACGATACTTATTTCCTGCCGTCGTTGTTTTCGGCATCTCTCGTTTAAAGATGTGATATAATTAAAGAGGAAACGGTAAAGGGCTATGAGGTGTTTTCGGCATCTCTCGTTTAAAGATGTGATATAATTACAGCCTTGAGAAAGAATTAGGATATAAGGTTTTCGGCATCTCTCGTTTAAAGATGTGATATAATTTAAAGTTAAATTGATATATTATTCACAAGGTTTTCGGCATCTCTTGTTTAAAGATGTGATATAATAAAAACGGTAAGCGATATAACTAATCCTAAGTTTTCGGCATCTCTCGTTTAAAGATGTGATATAATTTCCATTTTATCCCCTCCATTGATTAATTTGTTTTCGGCATCTCTCGTTTAAAGATGTGATATAATAATCCCGCTGTAAACTGTC
This sequence comes from bacterium, assembly GCA_021781285.1. Lineage (GTDB taxonomy): Bacteria > SZUA-79 > SZUA-79 > Acidulodesulfobacterales > Acidulodesulfobacteraceae > Acidulodesulfobacterium_A. The sequence continues at coordinate 728 of JAJXXD010000175.1, forward strand.
GTTGAATCAGGGTTTTCGGCATCTCTCGTTTAAAGATGTGATATAATCAGCCCGTCCGTTACTTATAACAGCTTGACGTTTTCGGCATCTCTCGTTTAAAGATGTGATATAATAAAACCGGATAAGAATTGATTATATCCTTAGTTTTCGGCATCTCTCGTTTAAAGATGTGATATAATAATCCCGCTGTAAACTGTCGTTGAATCAGGGTTTTCGGCATCTCTCGTTTAAAGATGTGATATAATACCTTAAAACCGATAATGTCCGGTCTTACTGTTTTCGGCATCTCTCGTTTAAAGATGTGATATAATTTTCAGGAATCACGAACGATTCGGAAAACAGTTTTCGGCATCTCTCGTTTAAAGATGTGATATAATGTTTTTGCCGTTCTTGTGCAGCAATAGTTCGTTTTCGGCATCTCTCGTTTAAAGATGTGATATAATATAACTAAAACTGTTATCCAATTCGTCATGGGTTTTCGGCATCTCTCGTTTAAAGATGTGATATAATTTATGGTTATATAATGGGAACATCGTCAACAGTTTTCGGCATCTCTCGTTTAAAGATGTGATATAATAAAGCGTATAATTTATGATACAATTTAGCGGTTTTCGGCATCTCTCGTTTAAAGATGTGATATAATTATCATACTGCCGTCCTATAATAAGATGCTGTTTTCGGCATCTCTCGTTTAAAGATGTGATATAATTTACATAGATATATATAATAGTAACATACAGTTTTCGGCATCTCTCGTTTAAAGATGTGATATAATACGAAGTTAAGAACGTGGATATAGAAAACAGTTTTCGGCATCTCTCGTTTAAAGATGTGATATAATGTTTCCGCCATATGGGTCTGTGGCTACACTGTTTTCGGCATCTCTCGTTTAAAGATGTGATATAATTGAAAAATACAAACAGATAAGGGAGGAAAGGTTTTCGGCATCTCTCGTTTAAAGATGTGATATAATCTATGGCTCGTAAATACAAGAGTTTAAAGGGTTATATCGCATCTTTTTATTTTTAAAACGCTACAAATTAAAATAAAAGTAATTGGCTTTCTCCAATTTTTTCTTCATTTTTTTTCTGTCCCAAGAATATTATCATTCTCTCGTATTGATTATTCGTAACAGTTAGCATTCTTACGCTGCCCCTCGGCGGTATATTATTGCCTATTATCCGTTCATATATTTCAATAGAGTCATATCCTTTACATATTCTTACGTAAACAGAATATTGAATCATGAAAAATCCGGAACTTATTAATAATTTGCGGAAATCCATGTAATTTTTTTTATCTTTTTTAGTTTTTGTAGGCAAATCAAAAAACACAATAAGCCTCAAGTATCTAACCTCTATCATAAAAATAATGGAAATAAAATGTTATCAGGTTTTTTTTCTTTTATTGCTCTTACAAAAGAATATATATTTTGCTCTACTGCGTTTAAAATTGTCTCTTCTTTATTATCTATAACAACACTTTTATGTAATAATTCCAGTAATTTTATTTTTTCGATTTTAGTGAAATCCTTAGCAAAAACATTATTGTCTTTATACATATTATAGACTTCAATATCAATAAACGGTCTGAATGGTTCTATTAAATCATCGGCTAAATTAAAAGCGTTTAAGTCGTTTGAGTGGTGTATTCCTAACGAGGGAAATAATCCCGCGGCGGCAATAGAGCGGGCAATTGTGCCTCTAATAATAGAATATCCATAGTTCAGAGCGATATTTCTGATATCGGCGTTTTTAATTTTAGAAAGTTTATTTGTTCTTGTAAAATCGACAAATAATGATTTCCAATAAATTTTGGCGGATTGTCCTTCTATGTTAGATGGATCGCCGGACAATACTCTTTTACTTAAATTTTCTAATAAAATATAATTCCTCGGATGTAGCGATTTAATAACATTTGCTTGATTTAATATTTTTGCTTGTATTATTTTTTGCCAGCACCTTTTTTTAAACGGTTCGGTTAAGCCAATCTGCGATTTAGAGATTCCGGTGAATCTACTATGGTTATTGAAAGGAGTATATAATCCGGCGGGCATATGTTTGTCGTCGCAAATAAAAAGCGATATCCCTTCATCTGCAAACTTTGACAATAATGAAACGCCAATATTTATTTGAATATTGTCTAAAATTATAACCGATATATCGTTTAACGGAACGGAAAAAGACGTTTCACCTGATTTTATTACAAGATTATTTAAAAATAAACTTAAAGTATTTTTATTGGAGATAAAAACGGTTCTCCATCCCATTTCCTATTACCTCTGATTACAAAATGAATCAATGTTTTTCTACCGAAAGCGGACATCTGCATTCTTTTTTAATTTCATAGTAAAAACCTAACGGGTCAATCTGGTATTTTCTAAAATATTCAGGCGTTTTGCCGCCGAAATAAGGGTCTGAATCTTCACCCTTGCCGTTTATTTTTTTTGAGCCGTCAATATTTTGATAGGTTATCTGGCAAATGCTAATACCTATTCCTTGATAATATCCCATTACTTTATCTTTATTTTTTTGCTTCACTTCTATCAAGTCGTCTTTGTATAAAGAAAACAAAAATTCATAGCTGTTATCTAATATATCCCATTCCAATTTCTTTTTTCCGATTGTAATAATTTTGTTCGGCAATTCTTTTCTCGCAAAATCCGAAACGTATATGGGTACATAATAATACTTGCCTTCTTTTTTGAATACGTCTAATCTTGGCATAAGAGCCTGTTTCACATATCCGTTTCCGTTATGGATTTTAATCATTGAATCGGTTTTTTCTTTTGGGCTTATAACCGTTTCTTCATGCGCCGCCCCGGTTGTTTTCTTTCTCGGCGGTTTCGATATTAATATCCTTCCTTCCGGCAAATTATTCAATTTTTCATCTATTACTTTACTAAAACCGGCAAACGGCTCGGCGAATACGGGGTGTTTTTTTAATTCACGCTCCCAGTAATAATCGGATAGCCTCTTGACCATGCCTGCGTTTGTCATAGCTATTATTACGGCATCGACGGCGTGATGAGTATTATTCGCATCTCTGTCTTTATTTCCGAAACCCCACTGATACCTTAATTTGCTTGTTAATATGCCGTTTACGGCGTAAACCTTTCTTGTCTTATCGTCTTCGCCTATTTTTAGGTAAGTCTCTAAATAGTCCTTACAGGTTCTTGAAATATACCTCGTGTCGTTTAGGTTTCTTTCCATAAAACCTTCCGCGTCGATTTTATCGGTTAAAAGATTGTGAACTTTTCTATCTCCCAAAGCGTCTTTCATGGATAAAACCCTGTTCTTGAAGGTTTCGAATTGTTCCGTTTCCGTAAGCCATTCATAAGGAAGTCTGCTTCCTTTGTTTTGATTTTCCGATGCAAGACACAATACTTTGTTATTAAAGCCGTCATCCATAGATTTAGATTGCGGTAGTATATGGTCTATCTGGCAGTATCCGTCCTCTAAAATTCTTTCAAATTTTATAGGCTCTCCGGAATAAATGCTCATCCCGTTTTGCTGAATGTATAATCTCGCTTTAATCATATCTCTTGAACTCGGTACGCTTATGCCTATTTCGTCTAATAATTTTTTTTCCGCTTGAGTCTTGTTATCTTTATTGTTCGCCTGAGATTGTTTCTGTTTTTCTTTTTCTTTTTTTGTCTTAATATCTCTTGCGAGCTCTATATTAATCCTGTCCAATCTGCCGTATTTTCTTATAACGGCGTTAATAACTTTTCTGGATTCCGATAACGTCCTTAATACCGTAGGATTAGTTATTAATATGTCGGTTTTATCTAAAGCGGGCAATAGATCCTGCTTTAAATTTTTTTCAGCCGGCAATTCTCCCTTGTCTTTGGCTTTTTGCACCGCTTCATCGTATCTTAATCCGTCTTCCATATACGGCAGGATTATATCTATGGCTTTTGCCGACAATTTGTTAAATTCTTTTATAGTATCTAACGCGGACAAAGCGCTTACCATATCAGCATCTAACTCTTTAATACCGGATAATTCTTTAACGCGGGTATTTATGCCTTTTTGATATGCTAATATTTGCGTTATTCTAAGCGATAAATCTTTATTTGAGGCAATTTCCTCACCGCAAATTTTCTTTAACGTATTGAACCCCTGTAAGCTAACAAACCTACTCGATTCGGGGTCTGTTTTTCTTTTTTTATCGTAATTAATCCCTTTAAATCTTGCTTTTTCGCCTATGCACAAAAACCTCCTCAGCTGTTCATAGGTTATACTGTCGGAACCTTTTCCGTAGGCAAATTCTATAATCTCTTTTAACGGTTTTATGCCTACGATTTTGGTTTCTTTAATGCCGTCATCTATTACGACAGCATTTAAAATAGACGTCAGTAAAACAAACCTTTCAGCAGAGTATGAATGTTTCGGCGCCCTCTTCTCGCCGGTTTCTTTATCGCTAAAAAATTGGCATAAGCCCACCATATTTTCAAAAGACTTGGATTCTTTGACGGAACTAGCTATTTCCCAATATTTATTTTTTAGTTCGTCCGTAGCATATTCGTTTCCGAATTGCACCTGTTTCTCGAAAATAGTATCGATTTCCTCTTTTATCAAACCTATTGTCGGAAAATACAAATATGTTTCCTTTTTATTTCTCATGCGAGTTCCGTTTTCAACGGCGGTGTTATATACATATTCCCCATAGGTTTGATAATCGGAACTTTGTATATTTTTTTTGGTCTCCGATATTACCTTTTTTATTTTCTTTTCTTTTTTTTCATCATCGCCGGTTTCGATTGAGAGCATGTAGCCTCTATGATTTGCCATATGAATCAGAATCCGTGCAAGGTCTTCCTTCGATATTTTTTCTTTTACGGCTTTCGAGCGCAACTCCCACGGTTTAGGCGCATTTTTAACATTATAAAATAGGGATTCGGGGGATTCCATTAAATTAAAATCTCTTAAAAGTTTCTTAGTCTTGGAAAGTCTTGCTTTTTTACGTCTGAGCGTTCTTCTGGATAATCTGGCTTCTCTTCGAGGTTGGGCAGGCGGCCCGATTCGTTTCCCTTGTTCCATCGCTTGCCCTGCCGTAAATATTCTTACGCCTAAATCTACTATTTCAACATTATTACCGTAGTTTTCTATTAATGTCCAACCGATTGAACTGATACCTAAATCAAGCCCCAAAGTTTTCATTTGTTCCTCACAAAAATTTGACAAATAAAACTAAATTAGATATAATAAAAACACATCTTTAAACGAGAGATGTCGAAAATAAAGGTTTTGAGGCTTTCCTGCGAAGCTCCAATCTTAATTTTAAGGTTATCTTCTAAAAGCCTCACTTTATTATAAATAATTATATTTTAAATTTTAATAGAGATTCTCTATTATTTCAAGTAAATAAATTATAATAAATTTTAATTACACGGTTTTCATAATAATTTCCGCCGCTTCCTTCAAGTCGTTGACGTAAAAGTCGGGGGCAATGTTTTCGTCGTGTTCGTACATAAAATTCCTTATGTAGAAAGACTTTAAGCCGGAGTTTTTTGCGAGCATGATGTCGCTGTCCTTGTCGCCTATCATAAATGATTTATCGGCATCGATATTAAACTTTTCGGCGCCCTTAAGCACCATTCCGGTTCCGGGTTTTCGGCAGGAGCATTTTATATTATAAGGTTCGACAGTTCCGTTTTCGTGGTGAGGGCAGAAATATAAATCGTCGATTATTATTCCGTTATCTTCGTATATTTTAAGCAGTCTGTTATTTACCGCCGTCAAATCGTCCATATTGAAAAAACCCTTTGCGATGCCCGCCTGATTCGTAACTATTATAAGCAGGAATCCGGCGGCTTTCAGAATTTTCAAGGCTTCAACGGAGTTCGGCATTATAATTATATCTTCAGGATTTTTTAAATAGCCTACGTCTTTGATTAATATGCCGTCTCTGTCTAAAAATACGCATTTATTTTTATTCATTTTCGTCCGGTCTTGTTTTCCACCTGTTATGTATCCAGAACCACTGTTCGGGATATTGTTTTATTATATCTTCTATTTTCTCGTTAAACATTTTTAAAATATTCATCGTATCCGTCTTTCTGTTTCCCGTATATTGTATATCGAGCGGCTTTTCAATTATCAGTTTATGTTTTGTATAATTGCCCCGTGCATCTTTAAGTCTCGCGATAAAAGCCGGAACGACCGGCAGCCGGGTTTTTGCGGCGATATTCGCCATTCCCGGCATAGTGCAGGCTTTGATTCCGAAAAAATCTACAAAAACGCCTATGCGCTTGGAGGCATTTTCGTCAGGCAAGAATCCTACGATTTCATTGCCGTTTAATGCCGAAATTATACTTTTTACGGCGTTTTCCCTGTTGTAAATCACTTTATTTCCGCCCCCGGTCCTTAATTTGTATAAAATTTTTTCT
>JAJXXD010000075.1 GCA_021781285.1 bacterium
CTTTTTGGGCTCAAGAATTCGACAAATGTATCAAATGTTATGCCTGCAGGCAGGCATGCCCGCTGTGTTATTGTTCCAGATGCATAGTAGAAAAAAATTTGCCTCAGTGGATAGACACTAATTCGGAAGAAACAGGCAATGCCCAGTGGAATCTTATAAGGGCTTACCATCTTTCCGGAAGATGCATAGGTTGCGGCGAATGCGAAAGAGCCTGTCCGGTAAACATTCCGCTGATGTTGATTAACGAAAAAATGGCTAAAGACGTATATAATATGTTTGGGTATAAATCCGGATTAGATATAAATGCCAAGCCGGTTTTCGGAGTTTTCAGCGAAAGCGATTTCAACGACTTTATTAAATAAGAAATAAGATATTGGAGACGGTTTATAATGGAAGAAAAATATTTTGAAATTTCGGCGGAAAATCTTAAAAAATTTGTGGAGCGGATTATAGCCGATAACTTTGAGGTTATTGCTCCGGTGGATAAAGACGGAGACGCTTTTTACGGAAAAATAAGCAGATTTGAGGAAGCAAACTTAGATATTCTTCTGCCTAAGATGTCCTATAAAGAATATCTTCTTCCTAAAACCGAAACGCTTTTCGAATATTCCCTTTCCGGCGTTAATACCGATATTAAAGACGGTTTGGAAGCGGTTGCCGGAGCAAACCAAAAAAGGGTTATTTTCGGCGGAAGACCGTGCGATGCAGGCGCCGGACCGATTATGGAAAAGGTTTTTAACTGGGACTATAAAGACGAGTTTTTTAACGAAAGATTTAAAAACTTGACCATCGTTTCTATAGCCTGCGAAAAGCCGGACAACTATTGTTTCTGCACAGAAATGCAGCTTTCTCCGGAAAGTTCTTACGGTTCCGACATACTTCTTAAAAAATCGGGAACTCAATATTTTGCCGTAGTAACGAGCGAAAAAGGCTTAAATCTCATCAATCCTTATATGAATTTCTTTAAAGAAACTACAAAAGCTCAAGTTCCCGCGGATAAGGACTGGAAAAAGATATTTGAAATAGAAAAGACTAAAAGTTTTTTAGACAAAAACTTTGAACATAATTATTTTCAGGACAGATTTTTATCATGCATAGGGTGCGGCGTCTGCACATATACCTGTCCGACTTGCCACTGCTTCGATATACAGGACGAAGGAAATTTAAAAGAAGGCAGAAGGATTAGAAACTGGGATTCCTGCCAATTCGGCATATTCACCCTTCATACCTCGGGACATAATCCAAGAGTTACGCAGGGCGACAGATACAGGCAGAGGCTTATGCATAAATTTAAAATATACAGCGAAAAATTCGATAAATATCTGTGTGTCGGATGCGGAAGATGCTCTAGGAACTGTCCCGAAGACATAGATATTAAAGAAGTAGCAAAAGATTTAGCAGATTTAGCTTAAAAATTTTTAACATATAGCGGGGAGCAGATAGTTAATGGAAAATATTTATTTGCCGAAACTGGCTGAAATAAAAGAAATTATTCAGGAAACTGCGGACACCAAAACCATACGTCTTACCATAGACGGCGGCAGTATAGATTTTCTGCCCGGTCAATTCGGAGAGTTTTCTTTTATAGGAGAAGGAGAATCGACGTTTGGGCTTTCGTCGTCTCCTTTAAGAAAAGAATATTTCGAATTCAGCTTCAGGTCTTCGGGAAGAGCGACTACCGGCATAAACAATCTGAATCAGGGTGATAAAATAGCCTTCAGGGGTCCTTACGGAAATTATTTCGATACGTCGAAAATGAAAGGAAAAGACCTTGTTTTTGTGGGAGGCGGCATAGGTATGGCGCCGGTAAAATCAATTATGGAATACTGTTTCGACGAGCGTGACGATTACGGCAAAATAACCGTATTATACGGCGCAAGGTCGGTAGGAGACCTTCTGTATAAAAGTATATTCGACGAATGGAAAAAATATAAAAATACCGACGTAATTATTACAGTCGATCCCGGCGGAGAAACCCCCGACTGGACGGGAAAAATAGGTTTCGTTCCGACCATTCTCGAACAACTGCCTTTAAAAGGGGAAAACAGCGTTGCAATAGTATGCGGTCCTCCCATTATGATAAAATTTGCGTTAAAATCGTTGGAGGAAAAAATGGGATTCGACAAGGGGGATATTATTACTACGCTTGAAAACAGAATGAAATGCGGATTAGGTAAATGCGGAAGATGCAACGTCGGAAGCGTTTACGTATGTAAAGACGGTCCGGTGTTTACCGCAAAGGAGCTTGAAAGTCTTCCGAACGACTTTTAAAATTTATATTATATATTATGCAACTATTAATAATCCACGCCGATGATTTCAACTATTCTTTAACCGGAAAAACTCCGGTTGCAGAGGAAATAGACCCTAATCTCGTTAATGAAGCCGTAAATTTTCTTGAAGAACCTTTAGTGATTTTCTGCACCGTCGAAAAAGAGGATGTAAAAAACACGGCAAATATCGTAAAACAGGCTTTCGGGGAAATTAAAGAAATTGCCGATAAATTAAAGCCGCGGATGTTAGTTTTATATCCTTACGCGCATCTTTCCAACAGCCTTGCCGCACCCTCCCTTGCCATTTCAGCCCTTAATGCTTTAAAAACCGAACTTGAGCCGTTCTATACCGTTTATAGAGCGCCTTTCGGATGGTATAAAAGCTTTAAAATTTCCTGCAAGGGGCATCCGTTAAGCGAATCCTCAAGGCATATAACCGATTCCGCGGCAGTCGCGGGAGCCGTTTCTTCTAAAAAAACGAGAGAAGACGTCGTAAAAGATGTGGAAAGCGAATTTTTCATATTAAATTACGACGGCGCCGAAACAAAAATAGACTTAAAAAATGAAAGCGTACTTGACGATAAAGTGCTTAAAGGTTTCCCATCCCTTAGAAAAGTCATCGCGTATGAAGAATTTAAAATAAAAGAGGGTGAAACGCCCCCATCCGTTTCCGCTATGAGGCGGCTTGAAATAGCCGACCACGAAGAAAATTCCGATTCCGGCCACCTAAGATTTTATCCCAAGGGGACGCTTTTATATAAACTTCTGTCGGATTGGGCGGAAGATATTGCTTTAAATCATTTGAAGTGTATGGAGATAGAAACCCCGCTGATTTATAACTGGAATAAACCGGAAATTAAAGGACAGGGAGAGTCTTTTCATGAGCGGCACTATTCTGTTTTCGTGCCGGATGAAAAGTCCGATACCGGCGGATTTGCGCCTTCTAAGGAGTTCGTTTTAAGGTTTGCCGGAGATTTTGGGCTTTTTTCGATGCTTAAAGACGCCAAGATGAGTTATAAACAGCTTCCGCTCAGGTTTTACGAGATTTCAAAAAGTTTCAGATATGAAAAAAGCGGCGAGTTGTCAGGTTTAAGAAGGCTGAGAGGCTTTACTATGCCGGATATCCACAGTTTCTGTTTAAATTTAGAAGAAGGTTTTAACGAATATCAGGTGCTTTACAGAACATATGCAGACCTTGCCGAAGGCACGGGTATCGAATACGCGGTAGTCTTTAGAATCGTAAAAGAGTATTACGATAAATATAAAGATAAAATAATAGAACTTTTAAAATATTCCAAAAAACCTGCGCTTATCGAAGTTCTGTCTAAAATGAAGCACTACTGGGCGCTTAAACACGAATTTCAGGGCGTCGATTCGGTAAACGGCTCATGCCAGCTTTCTACCGTTCAGCTCGATGTCGAAGACGCTAAAAGGTACGGCCTGAATTTCACCGCCGAAACGGGAGAAAAGACCGGATGCATAATATGCCACTCGTCCGTAGGGGCTATTGAAAGATGGATGTACCTTTTATTAGAAGAGGCGCTTAAAAAAAATATTCCTGTTTTTCCGTTATGGCTCAGTCCTACGCAGGTCAGGATAATTCCGGTATCCGATAAGTTCATGGATTTTGCCGTTAAATTAAAGGAAGATATGTTCAAGTCAGATATAAGGGTAGATATAGACGACAGGGATTTCAGCCTCGGAAAAAAAATTATGTTCGCCGAAGAAGAATGGGTTCCTTATATAGTAGTAGTCGGGCAGAAAGAGTCGGAAAGCGGAGTTCTTTCCGTTAGGGACAGATATAAAGAGAGAAAGAATTTTAATTTTACGCCGCCGGATTTTATAAAGGGAATAAAAGCAGGAACGGAAGGTATGCCGTTTAGAAAACTTATCCTGCCGGATATGCTTTCAAAAAGACCTATATTCGTCGGGTAAACGACTAACAGATAAATTAAATTTTAAAACAGGAGCCCAAATAAGTCATGGATAATGCGGTTATGGATAATGCGTCAAACGAAATTGCGATAAAAGATGAAACTTCGGTCAGAAAGAGCGTTACTTTAAAATTGGACGAAAAAAAAACGCAGGAGCTTTTGCAAAAAAAACTGGAAGCTGCCGCAAAAAAATCAAATATAAAAGGTTTCAGACCCGGTAAAGCCCCCATTTCCATAATTAAAAAATATTATGAACAGGAACTTATAGAAGAAGCTGCGGCAGAGATTTTAAATGAAGATTTCAGGCAAATTGTTTCGGAAAAAGGCATATATGTAATAGGCACTCCGATGCTCGAGAAAAAAACGGAAAACGAATATTCGATATCGTTTGACGTTATGCCGGAAGTTAAAGATTTAAATTTAAACATTAAGGTTAAGAAAGTTAAGAAAAGGGATATTAACGACGAAGTTATTAAAGAAGAAATGGATTTCCTTCTCGAAAGGCTTGCGGATCAGGAAAAATTAGACGATTCCGCCGTTATAAACTCGGACGATAAATATTTCGTTAAAATCGATTATGTAACCATTGACGAAACGGGCAAAGAGGTGGACAGCGCAAAAGATTATTCTATAAGCCTTAATTCAAGCATTATAGACAAAACATTCGAGGCTTCTTTTATCGGGAAAAAGAAAGGGGATAGTTTTGAATTTGACGATAAAGAAAGAAAAGTCGTCGTTAAAGGATTTATAAAAGAAATAGATAAAAAAATAATGCCGGAATTAAATGCCGAAACTATCAAAAACTTCGGCGATTTCAAAGACGTCGCCGAATTTAAGAAATACGTCGAAAAAAGCCTTAACGAATACGAGGAAAAAAGATACAGAGACGCCTTGAGGGCTTCCATATCCGAAGAAATAGTAAATCTTAATCCGGTTGAACTTCCCGACAGTATCGTAGAGGAAGATGCCAAATCGAGACTCGAAGAAATGAAAAAACAGGGAAAATATAAAGATATCGGCGAAAAACAGGCAGGTGAGTTTATGGGCATCTTAAGAATTATGGCGAAACGGGATATTGCCCTGTACCTTTTGCTGTCGGAAATAGAAAAAGCCGAAAATATAACGGTGACCGAGTCGGATTTTGAAGAATTTTATAAGAATACCGCAGCTATGTCCAATATGAAAGAGGAAGAAGTTAGAGGCTTTTATTCTGCTAAAGAAGCGCAGGAAAACTTAAAGCATGCTTTGCTGGAAGACAAGACGTTTGATTTTCTCATACAAAATAAAGTATCATATATTGAAGAATAATATAAAATAACGTAATAATTAATATAGACTAATACGGAGAATAATAAAAATGTCGCTTGTACCTATAGTAGTCGAACAGACGCACAGAGGAGAAAGGTCATACGATATATACTCCCGCCTTTTAAAAGACAGAATTATCTTTATAGGAGAGGCTATCGACGATACGTTTGCCAATCTCATTATAGCTCAGCTTTTGTTTCTCGAATCTGAAGACCCGGAAAAAGACATAAATATATATATAAATTCGCCGGGAGGCGTTATAACCGCCGGACTTGCCATCTACGATACTATCCAGTATATAAAGCCTGATGTTTCGACGCTATGTATGGGTCAGGCGGCAAGTATGGGAGCGGTTCTTCTGGCGGCAGGCGCGAAAGGAAAGAGATTTGCCCTTCCGCATGCCAGAATTATGATACATCAGCCTTTAGGCGGTTTTCAGGGACAGGCGACGGATATCGATATTCAGGCAAGGGAAATTTTAAGGATGAGAGAAGAGCTGAATCAGATTTTGGCTTCTCATACCGGTCAATCGATAGATAAAATCAGGGTAGATACCGAAAGAGATTTTTTTATGAGCGGCGCACAATCGGTAGAGTATGGAATCATCGATAAAGTGGTGGAAAAAAAAGAAATTAAAAATTCGAAATAATTGTTATACAGAGGTATTTAAAAATGGCAAAAAAAAATAATAACAATAATAACGACGATAACTACGGAAGAGAACTATACTGCTCTTTTTGCGGAAAATCACAGGACGAGGTCAGAAAACTCATTGCGGGACCGTCGGTTTACATATGCGATGAATGTATAAGCCTTTGCAACGATATCATATCGGATGAAGTTCAGCCGGTTCCGGCAGAAGTAAAGGTTGAAAATTATCTTTACAAGCCGATAGAAATTAAAGCTTTTTTGGACCAATACGTCGTAGGGCAGGAAAGGGCAAAAAAAATTCTTTCCGTTGCGGTTTATAATCATTATAAAAGAATAGAGCATAATCTTTCATTCAAAAATGCGGGAAAACCTCATAATAATAAATCCGGCAAATCAAACCCCGATTATGGCATACATGACAAGAACAATATAGACGTGGAAATGCAAAAGAGCAATATTTTAATAATAGGCCCTACCGGAAGCGGAAAAACTCTGCTTGCGCAGACGCTTGCCAGAATGCTCGACCTGCCTTTCGCCATTGCCGACGCTACTACGCTTACGGAAGCGGGCTATGTCGGCGAGGATGTCGAAAGTATCCTGCTTTCGCTTCTGCAAAATGCCGAATACGACGTAGAAAGAGCTCAAAAGGGCATTATATATATAGACGAAATAGATAAGATTGCAAAGAAAACGGATAATGTTTCCATAACAAGAGACGTGTCGGGAGAAGGCGTTCAGCAGGCGCTTCTGAAAATCATAGAAGGAACAGTCGCAAACGTTCCGCCTAAAGGAGGCAGAAAGCATCCGCATCAGGAATTTATAAGATTAGATACAAGCAATATTCTTTTTATATGCGGCGGCGCTTTTAACGGTCTCGATAAAATTATAGAAAAACGGATACATCAACAGCCTATAGGTTTTAAT
>JAJXXD010000110.1 GCA_021781285.1 bacterium
TCGGTCTCCGGTTCGTTTTTAAATATGTCTATAAAGGTTCCGATTTCGGAGGCGTCGGTCGATAAATCCGCGTCCATAAAAAAAACGTATTCGTTTTCTTTATCTGCGGACATAACGCCTTCTTTAACAGCCGTGCCTTTACCGCTTTTAGTAATCGTGACGACTCTTAAATCGGTCGAAAGAGTATCATTGAGCACGTTGAGCGTTCCATCCGTGCTTCCGTCGTCCACGACTATAATCTCGTATATGTATTTTTTAGATTTTAAATACGACCTTAACGAAATTATAGTTTCTTTAATTCTTTTTTCTTCGTTATAAGCCGGAATTATTATCGATAAAGAAGTTTTGGCGATAGTCATATATTTTTTTATTCCTTATAAATATATTATAATGTTTTGAAGCAATATACAATTTAAAAAATTTATATTTATAGTATAATATATAATTAATATGGCTAAAAATCCGAAATTCACAATTCTTTTATATCACAAAATAGGAAAATATCCTCACAACGCAAAATTTCCCGGACTTTATGTCGCCGAGGAGGATTTTGACAGACAGATCAAATATTTAAAAAACGCAGGATATACTTTTTTGACGCTTTCGGAATTAAAAACCGTATATGATGCCGGTTCGTTAAATTTGACTAATCCAACCTTAGGCGGCGGAAAGAAAAAATATGCCGCAATTACATTCGACGACGGTTCAAAATCTGTTTATTCCGGCGGATTAAAAGTCATGCGTAATAACGGGGTCAAGGCCACGGTTTTTATGGTCTCCGGACTTGTAGGCGGAGTCAACGGGTGGGATATAAAAAACGGGGAAAACATGGATGAAATGCTCAATCTGTCAGAACTTAAAGAGATGGCGGAATATGGCATAGAAATAGGCGCACACACCCTGACGCACCCGCATCTTACCCTTATTTCGTCCGAAGAAGCCTTTAATGAAATTTCCCTTTCCAAAAAAAATCTTGAAGATTTACTCGGTGCAAACGTAAATTTTTTTGCTTACCCTTATGGAGATTATAACGAAGAAACGAAAAAACTGGTCGAAAAAGCCGGTTTTTACGGAGCATGTATTACTAAAACCGGCATAGTAAAAAAAGGGTCGGACTTTTTTGCGTTAAAAAGGGTTGCGATAAGACATAATACCGATTTTTTAAAATTTAAAAGAAAAATCTGCAAGGTCAGGCTCTTTTATTAGCCCGGCCCGCAATTAAAAAATATGAATATCTTAATTATAAAATTAAGTTCGATAGGCGACTGCTTACTTGCTACTCCGGCGATAGAATCGATAAGAAAGGCGCATCCGGACAGCTTTATTACATGGCTCATAGAAGATAAAGCCAAAGATATTGCGCTTTTAAATCCCCATGTGGACGAGGTATTAATTATCGATAAAAAAAATTTCAAAATCAAGAACTATTTATCGTTGATTAAGAAATTAAGGAGCCGCCGTTATGATTTATCGATAGATTTGCAGGGGGTTGACAGAACGTCTATCTTTTCGTTTTTGAGCGGTGCGCCCGTGAGATACGTAGAAGAATATGCTAATCTAGGTTTTTTAGGCAATAAAAAGATTCCAAGGAAAGGAAGACCGCTCGAACACGCCGTTAAGTTCTATCTTTTTTTAGCCTCCAATGCCGGCGGCAAAAAAATAGAGGAGCCTAACCTGACGTTTGTTACGTCCGAAGAAGATAAAAAATTCGTCTTAGATTTTCTGGAGAACAATTTTGCGAAATCGGCAAAAAAAGAAATATTTATAGGAATAAATCCTACCGGAACATGGAAGACGAAAAGATGGCCGGTAAAGTATTTCATAGAACTTTCCAAAAAAATGATAAATTCTTTTAACGCTAATATTGTAATATTCGGAGGCAAAGGGGAAGATCATTTAGCCGATGAAATCTCCGAACATTTTAATGGTCATAATGTTGTAAGCGCGGTGGGTAAAACGACGTTGAAACAGGCAAAAGAACTTCTTGCCGAAATGGATTATTTTGTAACGCCGGATTCGGGACTTATGCATATAGCATCTTCGATAAGCCGGCTTAAAACCATAGCGCTGTTCGGACCTACCGACCCGGAACTCACGGGTCCGGTCGGAAAAAATTTTACGGTCTTAAGGGACAACCTTATATGCATCCCCTGTTTTAAAAAAGAATGTCCGCTTAATAAGATAGAGAATAATAATTTGACGGAATGTGTTTTGTGCATGAAAAGAATTACGCCCGATACCGTTTTTGAAATAATAAAGCGGGATTTGGAAATAAATAAAATTAAAATTCCCGTATGAAAAATTTAGGCAATATAAAAGATTTCTTAATATTCGGGCATAACTATATAGGCGATGTTTTGACGCTGACCCCTGCGATTAGGGCATTGAAACTAAAGTTTCCGGAAAGCAGGATTACCGTCGTCGCGTCTAAGAACGCCTCGCATGTTTTAAGAAGAAATCCCGACATATGCAGGATTGTAGAAACGGATAAAATTAACGGAATCGGGGGCGTTATCGGTGTTTTTAAACTATTAATAACGCTTAACGGCATTAAAAAAAAGAACGGACATAAATTTTACGCCTGCATTAATTTTCTAACGTCTTTTAAATTTTCGCTTTTAGGATTTTTGCTCGCAAAAAAACAGATCGGACAGGAAAAGCTTTTAAATAATTTTTTTTTGCGTAACCGTATAATATTCGCTCGGAATTTAAATAATATAGATAAATCGTTAAAATTTATCGAACCGTTTTATATAAACGCCGACGAAAAATATTTCGATAGAAATTGCGTTTACAAAGTCGAAGAATCCGATATTAAAAATGCCGAAAATATTTTAAAGAATTCATTTAACGGTTATGGGATAAACATAGATGCCGAAAATTTTAAATTTGTTTTATTTTCTCCGGGTTCTACAAGAAAATCTAAAGAAGCTGACCCGGATTTGTTTTCTCTTTTCGCGGACTATTTAAATAAAAAAGGTTTTTATACGGTTATTACGGGAAGCAGAAATGACAAGGAGACTTCTAGAAAAATTTACGATAAAATAGAAAACAAACATTTAAATGCAGATTTAACCGGTTTAACCGACATTTATACTCTCGGCGGGTTAATTAAAAAATCGTCTCTGGTAGTCGGCGTGGATAACGGAACAATGCATTTATCGTCGGCGATAAAGACTCCCGTAATTGCTCTTTTCGGCTCTACCGATCCTGCCGTCTGCGGTCCGGCGTCCGATAATGTCTATATAATAGATAAAAAAACGGGCTGTTATCACTGTTTTGAACGAGATTGTCCGAAAGACGGCTTTTATAAGCACGGTTATCCGGACTGTATGGGGTATATTATGCTCGAAGATTTAATAACCGGATTTAATTATATAAATAAATTATAAAAATGAAAATTTCAGGTTTTACTTTTATCAGAAACGGCAATTTAATGGGATATCCTTTTAAGGAGTCTATAAGGTCGGCCCTTCCTTTAGTTGACGAGTTTGTAGTCGTGATATGCGAGAGCGCCGACGACACTAAAAAAGAGCTCGAAAAATTGAGGGATGAAAATCCAAAAATTAAATTAATCGATTCCGATTGGAATATTACGAAAAAGAGCGGCAGTATCCTGTCCGAAAAAACTAATATCGCTATAAAAGAAATTACCGGAGATTACGGACTTTACGTCCAGTGCGACGAGGGTATTCATGAAAAAGATTACGAGCAAATAACCCGCGTTCTCGAGGAAAATCTTAATAATAAAGACATAAAAGGTTTCGTCTTCGATTATATACATTTTTTCGGGGGATATTTTTCCTATGCGAAAAAGTCGGAAAAAAAGTTTTTTTACGACAAGGAAGTCAGGATTATAAGAAACGACGGAACCGTTTTTTCATGGGGAGACGCTATGGGTTTTAAGGATACTAACGGGGTCAAGATAAATATCGAAAACAAAAATGCCGTGCCTATTAACGCAAATATGTTTCATTACGGCAGGGCAAAAAATCCCGCAGATATGTATAAAAAAGATAAGGAAATGGAGAGGCTTTATAATTTTCAGATAATAAACAGGTTAAAAAACTGGGTTTCCAATTACGATCCGCGGGTTGATAAATATATATATTCAGATTTCAGCTGGCTTGAAAAGGTTGACAGAAACAATCTCGATTTTCACCCTGCTCCTTTCAGGGAGATTGCCTTAAAACAGGACTGGGATATAGACGATTTTAAGACCTTTATGAAAGAAAAAAAAGGGGCGGCGCAGTTTTTTAAAATGCTCATATACAGGATAGTAAAAGATTTAATAAACGAAACGTCGAATGCGGTAAAAAAAATAAAGGCTTTTTTAAAAATCAAGATAAATTAATAATAAATCGGTAATAACTATAAAAAGTGAAAATTTTAGAATTTATAACTCCTTCAAATATAGGCGGCGCCGAAAATTACGTCGTTAATTTATCTAAAAAATTTGCAGAGAAGGGGCACGAAATTTTTATTTTATCATCGGCAGGCGAAAACGGCAAAAATCCGGAATTATCCGTTTTTAAATTTTTACAAAACAGCGGAGTGCCTTTTAGAACAATGGCCATGGGTTTTAAATATAATCCTCTGGCAATATTAAGAATTGCCTATTTTATAAAAAAAAACAAATTCGATATAATTCATACGCATCTATCGAAGGCAAATTTTGTCGGAGCATTGGCGGCTAAGCTCGCCGGAATAAAATCTGTTTCGACCGCCCACGGGCTTAATAAAAAGTCTCAATATAAATACGCAGATTATGTAATATGCGTTTCCAATGCGGTAAGGGAGAACCTTATTATGCAAGGAATGAACGGCGGAAAGCTCGGCGTTATTTATAACGGAATAGATGCGGGAAAATTTAATCCGGAAGCGGAAGGACTTCCTAAAAAAGGAGACGCCTCGGCATCCGGTTCGGCGGCGGGCGGCGGCAAATCGTTTAGCGTCGGAATGCTCGCAAGACTTTCCCGTGAAAAAGGGGTAGAATTATTTTTAGACGCAGCTAAATTTGTTCTGCTTGAAATACCGGAAGCTAAGTTTTTTATTGCAGGAACCGGGCTCCTGAAAGATGAACTCATTAAAAAAGCTAAAGATTTAGATATTTATAATTCGGTATATTTTGTCGGATTTGTCGGCAGCAATCTTGTTTCTTTTCTTAAAGAATTAGACGCGGTCGTCTTTCCGTCTTTAAAGGAGGGGCTTCCCCTTGCCCTGCTGGAATCGATGGCTATGGAAAATATCGTAATAGTTTCCGATGTCGGAGGTATGCCGGAAGTCGTGGCGGACGGCAAAAACGGTTTTATAATCAAAAGCGGCGATATAAATGCTGTTTATCAAAAGCTGGTTTTCGTGTATAATAACAGAGATGCCGTAAAGGAAATAGCTAAGGAAGCCAGAAAAACTATTATAGAAAAATTTAATATACAGGATTGCGCGGATAAAACGCTCGATTTGTTTTCAAAATATGTATAAAAATCTGCTTGATATAATAAAAAAATTCGACAGGGCAAGGATACTTGTGGTTGGGGATATTATGGTGGACCATTTCGTTTACGGAACGGTAAGCAGAATATCTCCGGAAGCCCCGGTTCCGGTTGTCAACGTAAAGTCCGAAAAGCTGATGCCGGGCGGAGCGGCAAACGTGGTAAGCAATGCGGCAAAACTCGGCGCTAAAGTTTACGTTGCCGGAGTAGTGGGGGATGATTATAACGGGGACATATTAAAGCGGTTAGTCGGTAAAGAAGGCGAAAAAGGCGGCAAAGGCAAGGTCGATTCTTCGCATATTTTAACTTTAAAAAACTTTCAAACTATTATTAAAACGAGGGTTATTGCGCATAATCAGCAAATCGTAAGATTCGACAGGGAAGATAACGGAAAATTTACGGATAAAGTTTACAAGCAGTTGATGGACGGAATTAAGAAAATAGCGGACGATATAGATGCCGTTATAATTTCGGATTACGGCAAGGGTCTTATAGAAAGGAAATTTTTTTCTTCACTCGTTAGTTTTTTAAGGGAAAAAAACAAATTTATAGCCCTTGACCCCAAGGTCGAAAACTTTAAATTTTATAAAAATATTTCTATTTTAACGCCCAATATTAATGAAACTTCAGGCGGTTCCGGAGTTAAAATTAAGGACGAGAAGACTCTTGAAAAGGCAGGCAGAGTGATTATTAAAAGAGTCAAGCCTGATTATCTGCTTATAACCCGCGGCGAAGGTGGTATGTCTCTTTTTAGCGGCGCTGCCGTAAACAGCGGGAATAAGCCTTTGCATTTGCATGCACGGGCTAAAGAAGTCTATGACGTTACCGGAGCCGGCGATACCGTTATTTCTACGCTTGCGGTTGCCAGAAGCGTCGGCGCAAGCATTGCCGATGCCTGTTATATCGCAAATGCCGCAGCAAGCATTGCCGTATCGCAACTTGGCACATATGCGGTTGGAGTGGACGAACTGGCGGCGCTGTTAAGTTCGGATTAAGAAGCTCGACTTTTTTAAGCTGAAAATATAATAAATTATTTAATATTATCAAATGCAGAAACTTATTAACGTAGGATTCGGAAACGTTGTTTTGCAGAGCAGGGTGGTTGCTGTTGTTTCCCCCGGTTCTTCGCCGATGAAAAGACTAAGGGATAGCGCAAAAGACGGCAATAACTTAGTAGATGCGACGGAAGGAAGAAAGACGAGGTCGGTGATAATTACCGATTCCGGCCACGTTATACTTTCGGCGCTGAATACTTCCACTATTATAGCAAGATTGGAAGACAAGGATTAGTATGTATAATTATTATATATGATGGACGAAAAAGGTATAAAATTTGAAGATAAAGAACTGCATCTCGACGGAAAACCCAAGGGCTTAATTTTTGCGGTGTCCGCCCCTTCGGGTACCGGCAAAACTACTTTATGCAACATGCTTTTGCAGGAA
>JAJXXD010000207.1 GCA_021781285.1 bacterium
AAAAAATATAGGCATATACATAACCCGCGAAGGAACTATAATATCAAACGATAAAATGATAGCCTATATGTTTTCGGCGGTTAAAAACAGAAAGGTAAGCGTTTTAAATCTTGTCGATATTTACGAAAGATGTTTGAATTCCGGAGATAAAATCCATGTAAATAAAATTTTTTTAGATACCGAAAATATAAACAATGGCGGCGCATGCGATGTTTTGAAAAAAAACGGTATAGATGACGACGATATTTTAATATCTTTTGCAATCGGCGCATCGACGTCTCTTAAAAAATGGCGTTACGACTATTTTGCGGAACTGGCAAAGATGCTTTTAGCGGATAATCCAAAAATAAAAATTATTCTGCTCGGCGCAAAATACGACGTGGAAGCCGGAAATTATATAGAAAATTCCGTAGCAGACGGCAGGCTTATAAATCTAACCGGCAAAACTTCGGTTTCGGACCTTGTATATTTGGTAAAACGCTGCCGCCTTTTAATAACCCACGATACGGGAACTATGCATATAGGAGTTGCCGCAGGGATTAAATTAATAGTTATTTATACCGGAAACGTCGGTTTTTGGGAAACGGGACCGTATTCGGCAAATCAGGTGCTTGTCGTGCCGGACATAGGATGTTTCCCATGCGATTTCAACCTTAAATGTTTAAACCCGGTGTGCAAGAGCCTCATTAAGCCGGAATATATTTATGATATAGCAGAGATGATTTTAGGCAAAATCCCCGCCGAAAACTACCGTCAAATCTTGTCTAAATATAAAAGTTGCGGCATAATTCCGTATATTTCCAGACTCGATTCTAAAAAGTTTATCGATTATCTTCCGGCGGTAAAAGGAAAACTTAACTCTAAGGATTTAAAACTGAAAATATTAAAAACGGCGCTCGAGCATTTTTACGAAGAAGATTTTTGGAAAATAGACGAAAACGAAATAGAACTTTTTCTTGACTGTTTCGGAGCCGTAGAATATAATCTTAGCTTGGATATAAGCGAGGAATTAAAGGTCGTAGATAATATGATTGCTCTTTGCGGAAGCGGAATGGCGGAGACAAAAAAAATGGTCGATATAGCCCTAAACGACCCGTTCGATACCGATAGAATAAATGGGACGACCGGCAATATAAAGTCTATAGACTTCGAGCTAAAATATCTTTCTTCGGTTTACGACGACCTGTCTTTGTTTAATCAAATTCACGTCATAAACCAGAGCAGTTCGGCGAGCTACGATTTGTTCGGGTTGGCTGTAGATTCGCTGAAAAGCTATTCCCGGTATAAACTTCAATTAAATGTATTTAAAAGAGTTTCACTAATGTTTTTAGACAAGATTAACGATAATTTTAATTATAAAACGGAGGAGTTAATATGAAACTATACGTTGACGAAAAATTAACCGATGCTGGTTTCGGCGCGGGCGCGGGCAGTATGCACGATATTTTATACGGCGATATAAAGAGCTTGGTGCCTGTCGGAATGGTGGTAAAAAGCATTTATATAAACGGGGAAAAATATAACGATTTAATGCTCAGCGCCGATAAATCTAAAGCTTTCAAGTTGTCGGACGGCGACGAAATCAAGATAACCACTATGAGCCAGCTCGACCTTGTAAACGGCTCCATAGATGCCGCCGCCGCATTTTTAAGGGAGTTTAAAACCGGAATAATAAAAATAACCGACGAAATAAGATGGGGCAACAGCGCCGGAGGGTTTAATAATTTCTCCGAATATCTTAAAGGACTTGCGACGTTTGTTCAAATTATGGAGAAAATATCGGAGTTTTTGAAAATAGATTACAATAATCTTGTTTACGGCGGCAAAAGCATTCAGTCTTATTTTAACGAACTTGAAAGAATTCTTTCTTCCGTTCTTTCCACGCAGGTCGAACAGGATTACGTCATGCTTGCCGACATAGTCGAATTTGAACTTAAACCTAATATAGATATCTGGGGCGATATTCTGGAAGATATGAAAACCAAAATAAACGGTTCTGCCAATGCAGGCAAATGACTCTAAAAAGAAGCGGGTTATAGCGGTAATAGGAGTTCAGCGGAGCGGCACGAGCGCAATCATAAAGGGTCTCGAAGTTCTAGGCATAAGCCTCGGAGATTTTTACGGGAAAGGCGTTGCCGGTCCGGACAACGAGAAAGGATATTTCGAGGATTTAGAAATAAGCGCTTTAGACATAGGAATGCTTAATTCTATAGGCTATACATGGAATAATCCGGTTCCGCCGACATTCGACGATGATACGAAGATGGTTTTGTCGGCTTTTGAACCGGCGGCTTTAAGCATAATCGGCAAGCGGCTTGAACATACCGGTTTATTTGGTCTCAAAGACCCAAATATCACAAGACTGCTTCCTTTCTGGAACGGCGTTTTTAGGGAATTGGATGTCGAGGTATCATATATTATCGCCTGCCGCAATCCGCTAAGTACGGCTAAGTCTTTGCAGAAACGCGACGGTTTCGATATAATTTACGGCTGCTATATATGGCTCGGTATAGTTACGGCCGCCTTGATTAATTCGGCGGGCCATAACCGCATAGTCGTCGATTACGACGAGTTGATGAAAGACCCGGAAAAACAGCTTCGAAGGACGGCGGCGCATTTAAATTTAAAATTCGATGCGGAAAGCTCGGGATTTAGGGAGTATAGGGATTCTTTTTTGAGCGAATCCCTTAGGCATACCAGCTTCGGGATAGGAGACCTTACCGCTAACGATGAAATTCCGCCCAAAATTACCGAACTTTATATTTTACTTAGGCAGATTGCGATAGACGAGATTGAAATAGACGGCACCCTTGCGGCGGTAAAGATTAACAAAATTTATTCATGGATGACGGAACTCCGCTCCACGCTTTTATATATGCAGGCGCAGTTTGACGCATTGCTTTATTTAAAGAAAGAGTTAAAAGAAAAAGAGGCAAAAATTGCGGAATTAACCTAAGTATTAAAAAAAAGTATGAAGAAAATAGATTCCTGTATCGCTTGGCACGAGCATAAGATAAAAAGAAGAGATAGGGAAAAACTTAAAAACCAGCGAGGGTGCGTTTTATGGCTTACGGGACTCAGCGGCTGCGGCAAAAGCACTATAGCGAATATGCTCGAAGAAACATTGAATAAGAAAGGCAGTCATACATATCTGCTCGACGGGGACAATATAAGGCACGGCTTGAGCCGGGGGCTTGGATTCTCCGATGAAGACAGGATGGAAAACATAAAGAGGGTCGCCGAAGCCGCTAAACTTTTTGTCGATGCCGGAATTATCGTAATTGCGTCGTTTATTTCTCCTTTAAGAAAGCACAGGCAGGCTGCAAAGGAAATAATAGGAGCGGACGATTTCGTCGAAATATTTATCGATTCGCCTTTTTGCGAATGCGTGAAAAGAGACGTTAAAGGCTGGTATAAAAAAGCCCTGAACGGAGAAATCGAAAACTATACGGGCGTCGATTCGCCTTACGAAAAACCTGAAAATCCGGATGTGCATTTAAATATGGAAGAGACTGCGGCGGAAGAGGCGGTTAAAATGATCATCACGGTTCTTAATAACTTATGGATATTTCTTTAAGATTTAAAATAGTAGCGGACAAACTTAAGGAAGGCACGGATAAAGCCGAAAAGTTAAAATCCTGCATCCATAGCGGAAATGCGGGGGACATAATATATTCTCTGCCGGCGCTTAAAACTCTGGGGGCGGAACATTTTATTATGAATGCGAGCAATGCTCCGGGATTCGGCGCCAGATTTTTAGACGAAAAAACTGCATTGTCGTTAATGCCGCTATTATTAAGTCAGTCTTACATTAAAAGGGTAACGGTCGTTTTTATGCATAATCCGTTTCCGCCTTATTTTAAGACCGAAAACGGAATTCTTATGGTAACCCCGCTTCCGCTGGAGTATATGGACGGATACTTAACGGAAGTAGATTTTATATTAGACAAATTCAGATTGACCGATACCGACAATAATCATTTAATTTTAAGCTATGCACAAGCATTCGGCTTAAGCCTGAATCCGGCAGAAAAATGGCTGTTCGTAGAAGATAAAAATATCGATGGAAAAATATCAAAGGACGAAAAGCATAAGACTGCCGATACAACAATAGTTTTAGCCCTTACGCCAAGATACCGTTCTAAAAATAAATATTTTTGGGCTGCGGCGCTTGAAGATTTTAAAGATAAATGCAATATTACTGCCGTAGGGGTCAAGAATGATTTTGGGTGTATTTCCGGCATTACGGACAACTTTATTACTTGCGGCGATTTTTTGGAATTGGCGGAGATTATAAGCGGAGCCGATTTATTTATAGGCAATCCTAGTATGCCTTATGCTGTTGCGGAAGGATTAAAAGTTCCGCGGATAGTCGAAATCCCCGATTTTCCGAGAAATGCTTATCCGTTGGGAGAAAAGGGCTATATAGCGCCGGAAAGCTCCGAAGATGCAAAGAAAATTATATATAGTGTACTTAATACTTAACTAATTTTTTATGGCTATGTCGAATTCCAATATAAGTAAAAAAGGTAAAATAACTTTAAATCCCGATGCGCCGTTAAATACGCCCGTTCTTTATATTGTTTTTAAAAGGCTCGATATGGTTATACAGTCTTTTGAGGCTATACGCAAAGCCAAGCCGCCCAAGCTGTATATCGCTTCGGACGGACCAAAGAAAAATAACGAAGAGGAAATTGTTAAAGTAAATTCTGTACGCAAATATATAATGGACAATATAGATTGGGTATGCGACGTCAAAACGCGCTTTAGGGAAATAAACGCAGGATGCAATATAAACGTTACCTCTGCCATAAGATGGTTTTTTGAGAATGAGGAATCAGGCATAGTTATAGAGGACGATATTTTACCAAACCGGGGTTTCTTTTATTTTTGCGAAGAACTTCTTAATTATTATAGAGACGATGAAAGGATAATGTTTATAGGCGGTATGGGCAATAAAGACGATGTCGGCAATGGGAAAGACTTAGAAATATCAGGAAATTACCATTTTATAAAATCGTTTCATGTCTGGGGTTGGGCAAGCTGGAGAAGAGCATGGAATAAGTTTGATTTAAACTGTAAATATCTAGATTACTTTTTAAAAGAAAATATTATATTTAAGACGGTTCATAATGCTGAATCGTTAAAACGCTTCTTAATGATGTTTAAAATTCTTTATAATTCACGATTAAACAAAGATTTTAATAGCATTTCATGGGATTTTTCGGTTTGCTATATGATGTTTATAAACAGCGGATTAAGCATTCTCCCGAATTTTAATCTTGTTTCTAATATAGGACACGGCCATCAGGAAGGAACTTACTCGCAGAACGAACAATATTTTATCGAGGAAAGGCGTGAAATATCTGAAATAATACATCCTAAATTTATTTTTGCGGAAGACGATTATAATATAGAGTTAAATTCATTAACGACGGAATTGGAAAACAGCAGATTGACGATTAGGCAATTGCAGGATGCCTTAGATAAATTGCTTGAAGCTTATGTTTTGATAGGCGGAAAAATATGAAATTTAATTTAAATATGGATAAATTTCCTTTCGGCGTGAACGTATCGGGACTTATCCGGTCGGAGAAAGGGCTGGGGACGGCGGTAAGGTCGGATATAGAGGCGTTAAAGGCGGCGCGTATCCCATATATTTTAAACAACATTACGGATTTAGGTTCGACTAACGTCGATAAAACATTTAACGATTTTTCAGGAGAAAATAATTATCTGTTTAATTTGATACACGTCAATCCGGATGTTTTCGTAAATTTTGCCAATGAAGCGAACAGACCTTATTTTGAGGGGCATTACAATATAGGTTACTGGGTTTGGGAACTCGACATATTTCCGGAAGAATGGGTGCGGTTTGCGGATTACTTAGATGAAATCTGGACTCCGTCCGATTTTTCTTTTCAGGCCATTTCCAAAGCTATTTTAAAAACCGCGAAAATTCCGGTAACTAAAATCCCGCATTGCATATCTTTATCGCCGGACAATATTCCAATCGGAAAAGAAGCGGCAAGGCGTGGTCTAAATATAGCCGCCGATATTTTTATGTTTCTTTTTATTTTCGATTTTCAGAGCGAGATAGAAAGAAAAAATCCATTTGCCGTCGTGGAGGCATTTAAAAAGGCTTTTTCGCTGACGGATAAAGCTATGCTGTTCTTAAAAACATCCCATTCCGAATTTAATAAAAAAGAATTTTACCGGCTGTTAAACGCCGTAAAGGGTTATAATATTACTATAGCCGATTCCGTGTTTACAAAAGAACAGATTTATTCGTTAATGAATGCCTGCGATTGTTATGTTTCCCTCCACAGGTCAGAAGGTTTCGGTTTGACTGCGGCGGAGGCTATGGCTCTTGGGAAACCGGTGATAGCCACCGGATATTCCGGCAATATGGATTTTATGAATCAAGACGACGGCTTTCCGGTAAGCTATAGGTTGGTCGAGGTAAACGGCGATTACGGAGCTTACAAGAAAGGCAATATGTGGGCGGAGCCCGATATCGATGAATCGGCGGATTATATGCGGCGCGTGTTCGACAACAGGGGCGAAGCGGAAACGGTCGGTATAAAAGGCAGAGAGTTTATAAAAAAATATTATTGTCCCGAAGCAATAAGCGAAAAATATAAAGGGAGACTAAACAGGATTATAGGCGGATATGAAGATAGACTGCAGTATAGACCGGCGCAGGACGGAGACGGCTCAAAGATTAAGATAGGCTGGCTAAGTTCTTGGAACACTAAATGCGGTATTGCTACTCATTCTAAATTCCTTACGGAAAATTTTAACGAAAAAGATTTCGAAATTTATTATTTTGCAAATAAAGTAAATTCGGATGCCGTAATAAAAAAAGACGGCAATAATGTTTTCAGAATTTGGAACGATTCCGGCGATAAAAGCCTTGACCCCGTTATGCAAGAAATATTTAATAATAAAATAGATGTGGTTATTATACAGTTTCATCCGGCTTTTTTTAATATTTTAGAGATATCTGATTTTATCAATGAGATTAAAAAACATAACATTAAAATAATTGCAGATTTACACGTCGTCGGAGATATCGGCGGGGCGGGGGCCGCCATTAAATCTTCGCTTGGATTTATAGTTAACGAACTTAAGAAAATAGATGTTTTACTGGTCCATAATGACGACGATTTAAGCATATTAAAAGAATTAGGTCTCACAAGTAATATCATCTTGTTTCCTCCGGGAGTTAGGAAAGCGGAATTTAAAGAAAAGCCTTCAGATGATTTAAGGCATAAAATGGGATTTGAGGGCAAGCGGATAATTTCTTCCTTTGGATTTTTAATGCCGCACAAAGGTATCCTTGAATTAATATCCGCTTTTTCCAAATTAAAGGAAGAGCATAAAGATTTACACCTTCTTTTAATCAATTCCCTACAGCCGAATAATAAAACATTCGAGGATTATTATAATAAATGCGCGTCGAAAATTTTAGAGTTAGGGCTTGAACGGAACACAACCTTTATAACCGATTATTTGACGGACGACGAATCGCTAAAATTATTATCCTTGTCGGATATGGTGGTTTATCCTTACCAGCATACCATGGAATCCGCAAGCGGCGCCGTTAGATACGGTCTGTCTGCCGGCAGAACTGTTTTATGCACCCCGTTAAATATTTTTAAAGAAGTGGGCGGCATGGTTAGTTTTTTGCCGGGAACGAACATCGAATCCATATATAAAGGGATTAGTTTTTTTATAGAACATCCCAAGGAACTGGCAAAGAGTAAGACTTTGCAACAAAAGTGGGTTGACGAACATGATTGGAAAAAATTAAGCATAAAATTGCAGAATATAATAAAAAAAATAGCCGAAACATAAAACATAAAGGAAAGTTAGCAATATGAAAGACGATAATTTATTTATTCAAATCTCTTACGATATAGCAGAAGGTTTAGGGCTAACGGAGTTATCTTCCGAAAAAATTCCCGTGAAATTAGCAAACGAAGCCCAGGAGTTTATATTTAGCCTGCCGGACAAGGCAAAAATAAAAAATATAAGGATTAAGCCTTTAAATTGCAAATCTTTTCTCTCGATTAATTCAATTTGTCTAATGTCTGAGGAAAATAGACTCGATATAACGGCTAAAATATTATATAGTCCGAACGTGATTCTTTACAAGCCCAATCTTTTTTTATTTATCAATGAAAAACCGCTTATTTATTTGAATGATGTCGATACTATAATGCAGGAATATAATTTTCGGTCTATTTCTATTAAAATAAGATATTTTTTACTTGATATAAAAGCTTATGATGATTCAATAGAAAATAAATTAGAAACTAAAGATACTTCTTTATATCCAAAATCCAGATCGAATAAAAATAACGACAATTTTAATATCCTATATTTCTCCCCCGTTCCTTCCCATCCTCAAAATCATGGGAATAAATCGACGATATACCGTTTTGGACTTAAATTTAAGGAGTTGGGCTGTAAAGTGCATTACGTAATACATAACGGTTTGGGCGAAAGTTCTTTAGAAGAATTGGAAGCTATGAAAACAACTTGGGACACCGTGGATGAAATTCCTTTATTTATTAATAAAGAAGCCGTTAGAAATGATAACGGAATTCCGTTTGACGGATGGTATCAGGAAGGACTGGGGGAAGAGATCGGGTCGCTATGCGCCAAATATGATATCGATATAGTGTTATGCACATATATTTTTAGTTCAAAACTGCTGGAATATGTCCCCGGTTATATATTGAAAATAATAGATACGCACGATAAGTTTGGAAATAGATTCGAGGGGTTGCGCAGGCAGGGAATTCCCATAGAGTTTTTTTCCTGCACTCCCGAGGATGAAGGCGCTTATCTTAGGCGCGCCGATATAGTTATAGCCCGCCGCGAGGAAGAAGCGGATTATTTTAATGAAGTTTCCGGCCGTGAAACGGCCGTTACCATTCCGCACTTTCAAGAGCCGAGATTTTTAGCCCGAGATTTTAGCCGCCTTAAAAATATAGGCATCGTTATGGGTCCTAACTATGTTAATCTAAAAATTATAGCGGATTTTATTGCCGTAATTGACGTTTATATTAAAGAAAATTCTGCTCCGTTCATTATTCACATAGCAGGAGACCTTAAAAATATTATTTCTGCCCAGCCCGCGCAGATTCAACAAATGTTTTATAAGCCGTATATTTATCTACATGGTTTTTTGCCAAATATAGAGGAGTTATATTCAAAAATAGATTTAGTTGCGGCTCCCGTAACATTCGGAACGGGTATTAACGTTAAATGCGTAGAAGCGATGGCTTACGGACTCCCCTTGCTAACCACAAAAATAGGAAGCAAGGGCATAGATACCGATGAGCCTCTGCATAAACTTGAAAATATAGAGGAACTGGTAAAAAGTTTATTTATGCTGGCGGCCGAACCTGCCGGACTAAATCTTTTGGCCGCTTCAAGCCGCGCCGCATATTCTAAATTTTACGATAAGAGCTTACATAACTTTAAAACATTATTTAATCATACAAAACTGAGGAATAATCCTCAAAGTTAGCTTATTATTTAAAAAGGGAAGGGAGGTTTATAATAATCAAACGGGCTATAATACTGGCGGGCGGCCTCGGCACGAGGCTGCGTCAATTAATAAAAGATGTTCCTAAACCTATGGCGGATATTAACGGAAAACCGTTTCTGGAATATTTATTAAATTTCGTCTCGGCTCAGGGAATAGAAGAAGTTATTATATCGTGCGGCTATAAACATGAAATAATCGAGGATTATTTTAAAGACCGTTTCGGCGGTTTAAAAATATATTATTCTATTGAAGCAGAGCCGCTTGGAACCGGCGGAGCAGTTAAAAAAGCTCTGGAATTTATAAACGCAGATAATAAAAAATATGAATATATATTTATATTAAACGGCGATACCTTTTTTAATATACCGCTTAAAGAATTTTACGGTTTTCATAAAACAAAAAACTCTGATTTAACATTAGCTTTAAAAACTTTAAAAAATTTTGACAGATACGGCGTCGTCAAAATAGACAATAACAATAAAATTACCGGTTTCGAAGAAAAAAAATCGCAAAAAGATGGGTATATCAACGGGGGGATTTATTTGCTAGGCAAAAGATTAATCGGTCTAATAGCCGGTTCTGAATTAAACCTTCCTTCCGTGTTTTCTTTCGAAAAAGATTTTCTTGAAATATATTATAATTATATGTATAAAGAAAAAAGCTTAAACTTTTACGGACTGCCTTTCAATGAAGGTTCCTATTTTATAGACATAGGTATCCCTTCCGATTATGAATCGGCAAAAACGGAATTGCCCGAAAAATTTATTATTTAAAAGCATTAAAATTTAATGAATAAAGCGATGATACATTCCAAAGCACCGTTAAGATTGGGGCTTGCAGGAGGCGGGACGGATGTAAGCCCTTATTCCGATACTTACGGCGGCGCAATATTAAACGCTACAGTAAGCATGTATGCTTATGCCGTAATCGAACCGCTAACCGGCGGAGAAACAAATAATTACGTGAACGGCGGCGATATGCAAAGCCCGGATTACGGGAAGATAATATTAAACTCGATAGACAGGGAAGAACTTTGTCAAACCGGTTTAACGCATTTCATAGAATATGACGGCAATTTAGACTTGATAAAAGCGGTTTATAACAGAATAGTTAAAGATTTCGTCAAAAAACCATTATCGTTTAAACTTTCTACCTATGTAGATGCCCCGGCAGGTTCCGGTCTCGGAACTTCTTCCACCCTTGTCGTGGCTGTTATAGGAGCCTTTGCGGAGTGGCTAAAACTTCCGCTTGGCGAATACGACATAGCGCACCTTGCCTACGAGATAGAGCGGATCGATTTAAATATGGCAGGCGGCAAGCAGGACCAGTATTCCGCAACATTCGGCGGTTTCAATTTTATGGAGTTTTACGACGATGATAAAGTAATAGTCAATCCGTTAAGAATCAAAAAAGAATATATCAACGAACTTCAGTTTAATATTATTCTCTACTATATAGGCACAAGTAGGCTGTCTTCTAGTATAATAGAGGCTCAGGTAGAAAACGTTATAAACAAAGACGAAAAGTCTATAGAAGCCATGCATAAATTAAAAGAACAGGCCGTTATGATGAAAGAAGCCCTGCTTAAAGGAAAACTCGACGACATAGGCGAAATACTTAATTTCGGTTGGAAATATAAAAAGCGGATGGCCGGCTGTATTTCTAATCCGGTAATAGACGAGATATACGAAACCGCCTTAAAAAACGGCGCAACGGGAGGTAAAATAACCGGCGCGGGCGGGGGCGGATTTATGATGTTTTATTGTCCCGGCAACGCCAGATACGGCGTAATAAAATCCCTGCAAAAGTTCGGCGGGGAATTCAGAAGATACCAGTTTACCGATTTAGGGCTGGAGACATGGAGGATTTAAAAGATGATGGAGGGACATTGGCGGCAAATCCTAAAATAAGCGTTTGCATTCCGGTTTACAACAGGGAAAAATATATCGCCCAGTGCATAGAAAGCGTTCTTGCGCAAGATTACAAGAATATCGAGATAATAATAAGCGACAACTGTTCTACCGACGGAACGGTGGATATTATCAACGGATATTTGAAAGATAAAAGAATCAGATTTTATCGCAATGAAACGAATATCGGCATGCAGGGCAATGCTGGAAAATTAATCGGTTATACTGCAGGGGACTGGCTGGTATTTCTTAGCAGCGATGATTTTTGGATAGACTCCTCTTTTCTGTCGCAGGCCGTTGACAGGATTAATAAACATAAAGACCTAAGTATTTTTTGTGGCGGGAAAATGGTTTTAAACGAAAACAATAACACTATCCAAGATTTTTCCGACGGCTCCGATGCCGTTTCCGACGGCTCCGAATTTTTTTTAAAAGGGTTAGAAAGTTGGTCTGCCTTAGAAGTTGGTGCAATGGTTATAAAAACATCATTGTTTAAAAAAATTCATCATCTTGATACGCCCGGGGATGATGTTTTTATTTTTTGGCAGCTTTGCTTCCTTGGAAAGATATATGTATTAAGAAAGCCTTTTCTTATGTTTCGTAATCATGACGATAATACGTGCAGATGGAAATCCATAGATGATTTTATTAAAAGAATCCTTTCAAATGCTCTGGTTCCAATTAGAATGTATGAAATCGCTATTAAGAACGATTTATTTTTAAAAATAATTCTCGATAAATGGTTAATTAGAAATTTATTTTTATTTATAACCGGCTCTGGGTGGATTAATCCGGAGAATTTTGGCATTATAAAAGAAAACTATGAAAATATGCTCATAAAGAATGGGATTTCTATTAAAGATTTTGGGCTTGGACAGCTTTTTGATAGATTGACGGAAATTAATGCTTTTGAAGAAAAATTATATTATTCTCCAGACAATGTTAGCGTAAATAATTTAGCTCCTAAAGACGAATTTGAGTTAAACAAAGAAACGGTCGATTCTGTTAAGAATAGTCTAAATATGGTAAGCGGTTTAACATTAAATCTTTCAGCAAATCATAATCTTACAATAAAACATAATCTCGCGAAATCAGGTATAGATGAAAGCAAAATAAGGGCTTTTTTTGATGCCTTTGTATATTCCAAAATTTATATCGGTTTGCCGGAAAGACTTTTATCGATATCTTTTCTAAATGCAACGGAGGCAGTTTCATTTGAAGAGATAAATATAAATATAATCGAACATGATATTTTCTTCAGCGGCCGGATTCTAATTTGGCAGGATAAACCAATACCCGAAGAAGTATATGTATTATTAATGAATAATAAAGAACCTAAATTTTTTATAGAAACAAAAATAAAAATAAAAGAGAAGACTTATGTGCTCAATCCACCAAGCATAGCATTCCCTAAAAATATAGAGTATTATTTTGTTATCCCTTCCGATTCAATATTAACCGGAGAGTATGATATAATAACCTTATGCGTAAATAAAAATAATGGAACAGTTTTTTATAATAATAAAAAATTGATAATATGAAAGCACAAATTAAGCCGCGGATAGATTTAGAAAATAGGACAAGATTAGAAGAAGTTATCCCCCTGAGGACGCCCTTTGTAATTTTTGTGGACCCTGCCGATACCTGCAATTTTAAATGTAAATTCTGCCCCACGGGAGATAGGGATCTCATGGAAAAGACACCGGGCAGGAATTTTGGAATAATGGACTTCAACTTGTATAAAAAAATAATCAATGATATTTGCGAATTTGAAGAGCCCGTCAAAGTTTTACGGCTTTATAAAGACGGGGAGCCGTTGCTTAACCCCCATTTCGCCGATATGGTAAAATATGCGAAAGATAAAGGTTGCGCGCAAAAGATAGATACTACCACTAATGCTTCTTTGCTTAATCCAAAAAAAAATTTAGAGATAATAGATGCGGGACTTGACAGAATCAATATTTCTATAGAAGGAATAAATAAAGAACATTATGAAAGTTTTTCCATGGTACCGATAAATTTCAAGAAGATGGTGGATAATATTCATCATTTTTATAAAAATAAGGGCGAATGCGAGGTATATATTAAAATAAACGGCGATATATCGTCCGCAGAGGAACATAATAAATTTTATGAAATTTTCGGTAATATTGCCGATAAAATTTTTATAGAGCATATTGCTCCTTGCTGGCCGGAATTCGAATTTAAAAAAGTGGAAGTAAATAGGAAATTTAACTTATTTGGCGAGAAAATAAAAGAGGTTATGGTTTGTCCTTATGTATTTTATTCTATTGCCGTAAATTCCGACGGAACGGCAAGCCTTTGTTTTTTAGATTGGTCGAGGAAACTAATAATAGGCGACATTAAAAAAAATACCATACGAGAAATATGGAACGGCAGAAAACTTTTTAAATACAGGAAAATGTTTTTAATGAAAAAACGCAAGGATCATCCAATTTGCGGTAAATGCGGACAATTAACCCATTGTCAACCTGATGATATAGATAAATATTCCGATAAGATATTAATCAATTTAAATAGCATGGAGTAAATTTATGGGCAAATGCCCCATTTGCAAATCAGAAAATAAAGAAATTATCCTAAGCTTTAATTGCGGCAAATTTGACGGTTCAAGGCTTTATAGAACTGTCAGGATTGCGTCCTGTTTGTTTTGCGGGCATATATTTAATGATCTTGAAGACAATGAAAAAGAAGATTTAAATGAATATTATGATAAGGAGTATGCCCTGATAAATTTCGAGAATATTGGTGTATATGAAAAAAATAACCCAAACTATGATAAATTGTCCGGAAAAAATTATTTTGATTTATATAAAATCATTAGACCTTATCTAAATAAGAACTCAAATATTTTAGATGTAGGTTGTAAAACGGGAGGATTTATATCGTATCTATATAATCAAGGTTTTCGTAATTTATTTGGCGTAGATACTATATATCCGTATGTCGATTATGCCAAGAAAGTCACGAGTTACCGTATAGAGTATTGCAGTCAGTATTCACTGCCTTACGAAGATAATTTTTTTGACTTTATTAATATGAATCAGGTTTTGGAGCACATATCCGATCCGCTAAAAGTTTTTAGCGAAATTTACCGCGTGTTGAACGACGGCGGTTTGCTTTGTGTAGGTCTGCCGGATGCAGAGAGATATTCCAATTTTTATTTCTTTGATTTGTATTGGTTTTCGCTGAGGGAACATATCCAACATTTTGATTTGGAGCATTTATATATGCTTGCTTCTCAATACGGTTTTAACATTGAAGAGCATTTTAATACCGAATATAACATGATGAGCGATAAAATGATTATGCCGAATATGTATGTCATTTTCAAATTAGATAAAAAAAGCAGAAATGATTTTAAGATTAAAGAAAAGTTTTTATTAAAAAGAAATATTTTATTATATGTTGATATGGAGAGAAAAAAATCGAGTGATAAAAAAAAGAATCTTCAATTTGCAATAACGCCGGATGCTCCTATATACCTGTGGGGGATAGGCAGGGAGTTTTTTTATATGTATGAAAATTTAGGATTGAAACAATATAATAATTTGAATCTAATTGATTCTAATATTTTTAAACAGAACAACTTTCTTGTAGATGGAAGGAGTATACAAAATCCTTCGATACTTGAATCGGCTCCTTCCGATTCCCTGCTTATAATATCGGCTATAGCGCATAGCGAACCAATAAAATATCATGCAGGCTTATCCGGGTATAAAGGAAAAATATTAGAATTTTAAAATAAATAAATCTAAAAACATATGCAAAATAAGAAAGATATTTTTAACAATGCTAAAACAGTTGGAATTTATGGGACGGAACCATATGTCGAAAATATTTATAACTTCCTTAAAGATATTAATAAAGATATTCTATATTTTATCGATAAGGGTTCAAGCGGGAAATTTAAAGATATTGATATAGTAAGCATAGATGCAATAAAACAGCATCGTCAACCAGATATTTTTATGATAGGCAACGGCAAATCCAATCTCGTTGTTAAGGAGAATATTAGAAAAGATTTAATTCAAAAGGGAATAGACGAACAAAAAATATTTATTAGCTATAATATGTGGAAATATGGGATGAATGAACAATATGATAGCTTAAATGCCGATTTTATATTTAAAAACGTTATATTCGAAATATCCGGTACTTGTAATGCAAAATGCCCTTATTGCGCTGTTAATAGCAGCCCCTATGCGAAGGTGAGCAATAAAAGATTTATTAAACCCGATATATTCAAAGAAGCGCTTGATATACTGTTAGACAAAAAACTTATAGATAAAACATCTATTGTTCATCTTTTTAACTGGGGCGAACCTTTTATGCATCCGAATATTAATGAAATATTAAATATTTTATGCGAAAAGGGAATATCTTATGGGTTGAGTACCAATGCTTCCATTGCCCCTAATATAAAAAAAGAATATATTTACAATCTTGATAAGATTAAAATTTCTATGCCGGGTTTTAGCCAACAGTCTTATGATAAGATACACGGATTCAAGTTCGAAAAAATATTGGGGAATATCAATAAGCTAATTAATATAATAAACGATAAGAACAAAATAGAGGTATTTTTTTATGTGTACCAGTTTAATCTTAAAGAAATGGATTCCGCCAAAGAGTATTTTGGTAATAAAGGAATACAAATTACCCATAGAATCGCTTTTTTTAATGATTACAATAAGTTCATATCTTATGCAAGCCGCTCAATGGATATAAGTGAGCTAACTAAAGTTTCGAAGGAATTATTGCTCTATTATGTCGATGGTTTTATCGATATGAATAAGAATTATAAATGTTTTTATATGAATAATACGATTGTAATAGACGAGAACCTTGACTATGCGACATGCTGCATACTGCCCCAAAATCATCCTAATTACAAGATAGGGAACGTTAAATCGCTTTCTAAGAAAGAGGTCATTAAGAGAAAAAAATCTCAGCCTATTTGCGAGGAATGTTTTAAAGCAGGTATTACATATTGGATGAATAACGTATTGGAATATAATGATTTTGTAATTAACGGTATATTTTTAAGATAAGATAGATGAAAAATATTTTATTTATTATCCCCCCATATTTCAACATTCAAGATTACATAAACAACGATATGAGATCTTATTTGCCTACTTTTGCTATTCCTTACGGAGTTTTATCCATGGATTCGTATATTAGATCGCATTCTAAATATTCGGTTAATATTGATATTTTAGACCTTAATCTTCAGGCTTATAAAATTGTAAATAGTGGGAAAGCAAGCCAAAACATCAATATAGAGATAGAGAATAGTTTAAAAGAATTAATTTTTCAAAAATTAAAAAAAGAATTTGATATTGTCGGAATATCCGCGCTTTTTAATACTTGCTATGATTATATAGAAATAATTTTATCGACGATTAAGGGTAAGCTAAATCCGCCGTTATGCGTTATTGGTGGAGGTTTGGCATCAAATTTATATGAAAATATTTTACAGGATTTTCCGCTCATAGACGGGATATGCTACGCGGAGGGTGAAATACCGATGACCGACCTAATAGATTCCGATAATTATAAAGAGCTTATGAATAGCCATCCATCGTGGGTAACTGTAGAATCTTTAAAGAACGGAAGGATTCCTGTGGCTTCATATGTAGAAAATTTGGACGATATACCGATGTTTTCATATGAAACTATAGATCTGAATGATTATAAAGGCAGGGCGGCAGATGTTTATAATATTAAAAGAGGCGTTAGGAGAGAATTACAAATTCATACTTCAAGAGGATGTCCTTTCAATTGTACTTATTGCTCAAATAGTTCTTTACATGGGAATAAAATTCGATATATGAGTGTCGAAAGGGTTATTGCTGAAGTTGATATAATGATCGAGAAGTTTAATATGGATGTCCTTCTAATAGAGGATGATCATTTCTTGGGAAATAAAAAACGTGCGGCATCCATACTTGAAAAATTATCCTATCGAAATATCAGAATTGAGTTTCAAAATGGCCTCGCCGTATATGCAATCGATGACGAGATAGGTTTCTTATTGCGCAAATCTGGGGTTACCGGTGTCAGTCTAGCTGTTGAATCAGGTTCAGATTTCGTTTTAAGAAAATTAATGAATAAACCGCTAAAAAAATATCAGATTAAAAAGGCTGTGGATATTTTAAGAAGACATGGTATTCGTATCAATGCTACTATAGTATTAGGGATGCCGGGAGAGATGGACGAGCATCGTTCGGAAACTATAGAAATGATAAAAGATATCGGATTCGACTGGGTTTATTTTTTTATTGCTATACCTGTTGTCGGAAGCCGTCTATATGACATTTGCATCGAAAATAATTATTTGACGGATAAAAATTTTAGGAATCATTTACATTCAAAAAGCATTATAAAGGCTCCCGGCGTTGATCCAAAAAAAATGCAGCAAATTCAATATATTTTTAATTTAGACGCCAATTTTGTTCATAATTATAATGTGCGTTTTGGAAATTATGAAGTTGCTCTTATATATTTTCAGAAAATAGTCCAAAAATACCCTAAACATGCATTTGTTTATTATGCTCTTTCTGAATGTTATAAACTCTCAGGTAAGGATATTAATTTAGCTAAGCAATATGCATCAAACTTCCAAAAAATAATTAATAGCGATCCAGAATGGCGATTCTATGCCGAACACTTCGGATTGCTAGATTATGAATAGCTATCAAAATTAATGTCTAACTTAGAAAAAAATACCGTTTTGCATATAACTCCTCATCTCGGTGGAGGAGTCGGCAGAGTATTATTGAATTATTTAACAAAAGTTAAAAATAACGGACGATTTTCTCACGAAATCGCCTGTATGGATTATGCAAACGAAGATGCCAAAAGAACGGCAAGCCGTGAAGGATTATTGCTGGTGGATAATTTATTTAGAGAACATGCGGATCTTATAAGAAAAATATCCGATGCAGATATCGTCCTAATCCATTGGTGGAACCATCCGCTGCTATATGATTTCTTGGTAAGGGAATCGCTTCCGCCGAGCCGAGTAATTTTGTGGAGCCATATCTCCGGTTTTAATCCTCCCTACGTTTTTGTAGAACCGCTTTTCAAGTATGCCGATGTTTTCGTTTTTACGACTCCTATAAGTTTTGATACTGAAGAAATAGACGCTCTTCCGGAAAAATATAAAGAAAAAATCAGGGTTGTCTGGTCAACTGCCGGAACGGAACACGTAGCCAGTGCCATGCCTAAACCTCATGGCGGATTTAACGTCGGCTATATAGGAACGGTTGATTACTGCAAACTCCATCCCGATTTTATAAAAATGTGCGGAAGCCTTGATATTGAAAGCTCTCGTTTTATAGTTTGCGGCGGACCAATGGATAGGGAGATTTATAGCGAGGCTGCCAGAGAAGGTTTGGGGCAAAGGTTTTTGTTCGAAGGGCAGGTTGATAATATTAATGATTACTTAGCTGTTTTTGATGTTTTCGGGTATCCGCTGGCTCCTTACCATTACGGGACATGCGAACAGGCTCTCGTAGAGGCTATGGCCGCAGGCGTAGTTCCGGTCGTAATGGCAAATAAAACGGAAAGCTATATGGTAAAGGACGGCATTACCGGTTTTACGGTAAATAACGAAAATCAGTATGTGCGGGCTATTAGGGAACTTTATAAAAATGCCGGCTTGAGAAATGCAGTTTCATCGAGAACCAAGGAGGAGGCATTGAAACGGTTCTCCTTAGAAAAAATGATAGACGAGTGGGATAAAATTTTTGAAGAAATTATTGATTTTCCAAAAACGCCGAAACGATGGGCGGGCAGGTTTAGCGGAAGCAATGTTACGTATTTTCAAGTTTTTATCGAGTCTATAGGGAAATACGGGGAACCGTTTTCGGATTATATGAATGCAAAAAATAACGCCCAAAGGATTAAAGCACTGCAATCTATAGAAAAAATTATAAATTCAAACTATATATGGAAATCCAAGACAAGGGGCTCAGTTTACCATTATAACAGCTTTTTTAAAGATGGCTTGTTGAGCGCAGTTTCAAAGTCGATTGCTTTATAACTCTACTCTATCACTACCAACTAGTCCATCAATTTTAAATTAGAAATATTATTAAATATTTTATTGTTTTATTTTTCTATTTTG
This sequence comes from bacterium, assembly GCA_021781285.1. GTDB lineage: Bacteria > SZUA-79 > SZUA-79 > Acidulodesulfobacterales > Acidulodesulfobacteraceae > Acidulodesulfobacterium_A. Next base: position 19,634 of record JAJXXD010000207.1, read on the forward strand.
TATTTTCCCATATAAAATATAGTGGATAAAAGGGTTTAATCCTGATTCTGCAACATCTTTATAATTTTCCGCATAATATTTTGTGTTAAAGAACTCGGCTGGATTTCTATTTTCTTTAGCGCCGTATATAATATAATGTAAAATAGGATCGATGCCGGCAAGTTTAACATCTGGATAAGTTTCCATATAATAATTTATGTCAAATAATCCGCTTGAAGCGATTATATTGTATTGCATGTCCAATTGTTTTGCCTCATTTATTTCAAAAGCATTGCGCGTATCGAAATAATCTTTTTTAATATCATCTTTATATAGTTTCAAGTAATTTTCTGCAATGGCATGGTATTTATTTAAAATACTGGCTTCGTCCAAATTTCCCTTTAATTCTTCCATTTTAATAAAATATATAATTTTACTAAACGATAATGCCAGCGACCAAAATAAACCTCTCCATCCATCTTTAAAGCCTTCTTTTTCTACGTACCGAATAAAAAATTCTCTGAATGCCCATTTAATCGTCGAATCCGCTTCGCAATCATTATTTTTCATAAATTGTTCCGCTTCAACTGAACTTCGGAGGTCAAATATTTTCAAAAAATTTGAGGCTCCGATAGCATTTTGCGAAAAATGAATTATGGCTATATCATCATTATTATATTTTAAATGATGAATTCTGGAATCTGGAACGGGATTGAGATAACCGTGCATGATATCGCAAATATCTACTTTATCCTTCTTAAAAAAGCGTATTTTGGAGTCCTCATCGGGTCCAAATTTGGTATGCCACATTATTTCTCCAAACATATAATTTATCGTAGGAACATAAATAATATCCGATATATTCTTCTCAGCAATATATAAGAGCTTCAAGCTTAATGGTTTTAAAATTATTTCGTCGGCGTCCAGTATAAGAATATAATCATTTGTTGCTTTTTCTATCGCAAGCTTTCTTGCTATATCGAATGCAGGCACTTTTTCGTGAAAGTAAACTTTCGCACCAAATTGCTTAGCTATTTCGACGGTTTTGTCCTCGCTATACATGTCCACTACGATAATTTCATCAGCCCATTTATAAACTGACCTCAGGGCGTAAGGAAGATTTTTTTCTTCATTCAAGGTGTTTATAGCAACTGAAATTTTAGGGATTTTTTTTTCTTCTCGCATAAGTCGTTTCTATCTAAAGTCTATTTATATCCAAAGTTTTATTGTTCCTGACCAATTATTTTTTTTAATTTTAAGTTATCTCCCCAAAAAGCCATAGGCTCGTAATCGGGGTAAGGATAATATCCAAAATTTAATCTAATATTTGCGTTCCTCTCTTTTATATAATTTTCAATGAGGTTTCTTATTGATATGGGTTTTCCGCTACAGCAATTTATTATGCCGGTTATTTTGTTTTGCAAAGCAATTTTAACAATATATTCAGCTAATTTTTCAATGGGAAGGTAATCCCTTAATTGTTCGCCGCCGGACATATTAAATACTTTTTCTTTGTTATTAATGGCTGCATCAAGCTGTGATAAAAGGCTTTTAGGCGATTGACCATTACCATAAACATAAAATAGTCTCGACCATATTAAGTTGAATTTTTTTGTTTTTTGAAGTTCTTGCAAAAATCTTCTCAGGCTGTCTTTGGCAATTGCATAAGATGTTACGGGGTCGGTTTTAATTTCTTCAGATAAACACCCATTTTTCAATCCGTATTCAAAACAAGTTCCGGTAATGGTTAAATCTTTTAATCCGCCGGATATCATATCTCTTAAAAAAAAATAGTTTTTATAAAGGTTTTGTTCAATATGCATCATATTTTTATAGTCTGGAAGTCCATCCCACGCTAAGTGAATCATGGCATCAGGTTTCCGAAGTATTTTAAAAACATCCGAGCCTGTTTGCGATATGTCAAATTCTATTACGTTAATTTTTTTATCATTAAACCAGCTAAATTTTTTTGCTTTTCTCAAACTCCTAGTCGTCGCAATTATACTTATATCTTTATATCTAACAAGACAATCCATCACATAAGAGCCTATAAATCCGGTAGAGCCGACGACAAGAACCTTCATAGTTCAACGCCTTTGAAATTTGTTGTTATAAATTTATAGTTTTTATCTTTATCTGATATTTTCGTGACTTTTAACGGCCAATTTATATTAAGAATTGGATCATTGTGATTAAGACCTGATTCTTTTTCTTTGTTGTAGAAATTTGTATGAATATATAAAAGTTCTACATTATCCTCTAAGGTCTGGAAACCATGCGCAAATCCTTCGGGTATCATAAATATTTTTCTTGAATCTCCATCGAGAATTTCTCCTTGCCATTGTAGAAAGGTGCAAGAATTAGCTCTTATATCCACGGCAATGTCGTAAATAGAACCTTTTAAGCAGATTATTAATTTGACTTCTTGAAATGGCGGATATTGAAAATGAAGGCCTCTAACAGTTCCTTTCTTTTTTGAGAAAGAGTGGTTAATGTTAATTATAGGCTTATCTAAGCCAAGCTCTTTAAATTCTTTTACGCAAAATAATCTTTCGAAGTGCCCCCTATTATCTTCTTTAGATATAGGGGTAATAAGATATAATCCTTGTAATTTTGTTTCCTTTACAGTAAAATTTACCATAATATTTTTTATATTATATTATTAAGCGATGCATTTCAATAATTAAAATAAATTGAAAATTTTAGAATATATTTAAAAGAAAGGATTTTAATTAATTTGTTTATGTTATAACTTTAATATAAATATAGCTTAATGATGAATAACGGAATAGGGAATTTTTATAATAAAAAATTCGCTAACCAAATTATAAAAGCAGTTATTAATAATCAAAGAAGGCACAGATGCAACTTTTAAAATTGACTATATTTATCCAATTTATTTAAAATAAATGTTATTTCTTTTTCTTTAATTCCAGGCCAAACGCCAATCCAGAAAGTAGAATCCATAACTATATCCGAGTTTGGTAACATTTTATAATGTTTAGCAGATAAAGCGGTAGATTTTAATATGCCGGAATTTCTTATTCTTAGTTTTATTTCGCTGTTTAAAAAAGCAGGCTGTCTTAGTATGTTTCCCGCAAAAAGATGCCTTGTTCCGATATTATTGGATTCAAGATATTTAACGAGGTCGGTTTTTTTAAATTGCGGGTTGTTTTTTACTGTTATCGGTAATCCGAACCACGAAGGTTCGGCGGTTGGTATGTGCTCCGGTAAAATAAGATAGTCTTCTAAGCCTTTTAATTTCATTAGTCCTTTTAGCAGTTTATTAAAGTTTTCTTTTCTTTTTGCTATAAATTGAGGCAGTTTATCTAACTGCGATAAGCCCACGGAAGCCTGCCAGTCGGTAATTTTCATATTATATCCGAGGTGCGAATAGACGTATTTGTGGTCGTAGCCTTTAGGTAAATTGCCAAACTGTCTGCTGAACCTGTTTTTACAGGTATCATCTTCCCCGGGCTTGCACCAGCAGTCCCTCCCCCAGTCCCTTAAGGAAAGGGCGATGTCGTAAAGCTTTGTATTATCGGTAATGATGGCTCCGCCTTCCCCCATGGTTATATGATGGGCCGGATAAAAGCTTAATGTTGCAATGTCGCCGAAAGTGCCTGTATATCTGCCATTTACTTTCGAACCTAAGGCATCGCAGTTGTCTTCTATCAGCCAGAGATTATGTTTTTTTGCTATTTCTGAAACCTTTTCGACGTCGAAGGGGTTTCCGAGAGTATGGGCTATAAAGATAGCTTTGGTTTTTGGCGTTATCGCTTCTTCTATTTGGGACGCGTCGACATTGTAGGTTCCTATTTCGACGTCTATAAAGACCGGAATAAGTCCGTTTTGGATAATGGGCGTTATAGTCGTCGGAAAACCGGCTGCTACGGTTATAACCTCATCTCCTTTTTTAAGCCTTTCGTCTTTTAATTCGGGGGATGTCAGGGCAGTTAAGGCGACGAGATTTGCGGAAGAACCGGAGTTTACGGTTAAAACATGCCTTGCGTTAAGAAATTTGGAAAGTTTTTTTTCGAATTCATCGTTAAACCTGCCTGCCGTAAGCCACATATCGAGAGAAGAATCTATCATATTATCTAAGTCTTTTTCGTCTATGATTTTTCTGGAGGCAGGTATATAGTTTGGCTTGCAAGGCTTGCCGGTAAGGTTTTGTAGTTGGTCAGGGGCTTTCTTTGATTTAAAATAAAGCCTTGCGGATGTCTTTGCAAATTCTCTTAATATAATATCTAATTTATTATTTCTAAGAGTTGCTATTTTGCCTTCAATTAATTGTTCGGCTATACTGCATACCCTATCTATTATTGCGATAGAATTCACCGGCAATACGCCGTCCGTTATATCAAACGCCTTTTCGATTAAAATTCCGTTTCTAGATTCGTTTGAAGTGAGCGGAAAATAAAGATAATCTAGATATTTGCTTTTATCTATTATTAAAATAGGTCTTTTTTTGAAGCTCGAAAAGTCTGAATAAGGTATCATTGCGATGCAAATGCTTCCGATTTCGATTGAATTATTTTCGATAGAAACATTCCTCATAACGCTTGCTTTATCGTTGTCTTAACTTTTTCGGCAGGTAATGCGGATATGGAAGATGCGATATGGAAACCATTCCATTCCTCGTTTAATAAAGGGTTCCAGTCGAATATATCGATTAATTCTTTTTCCGTATAAGCTATTTTATGGTTTTTATTTATATTTTCTTTCGAGATTTTAGTTGTCTTAATATTTGTTTTTTTAATCCGATTTTTCATAGCTTACTCCTTTTTAATTTGCTTTATGAATGTTATTTATATTATATACTATTCGTTATTTGCCCTACTCCTCGTCCCATACCTTCCATGCGGCATTGCCGGTTTCCCACATCTGGTTTAGCTGACCTTTATCCCTCTGGGTATCCATGCATTTCCACAAGCCTTTATGTTTATATGCGAGGAGATTGCCTTCTTTAGCCAGTTTTTCCAAAGGTTCCCGCTCGAAGACGGCGGCGTCGTTTTTAATGTAGTCTATTATTTTCGGTTCGGCTACGAAAAATCCTCCGTTAATCCATGCGTTATCGCCCTTTGGCTTTTCGAGAAATTTTATTATTGCGTCAGTATTTTGGTTAATGTCTAAAGAACCGAAACGTCCTTCCGGCTGAACGGCGGTCATAGTCAATAACTTTTTATGTTTTTTATGAAATTTCAGGAGCTTTTCGATGTTTACGTCGGATACGCCGTCGCCGTAGGTAAGAAAGAACGGTTTATCGCCTATGTAGTTTTTCACCCTTTTGATTCTTCCGCCGGTCTGGGTGTTTAATCCGGTATCTACGAGCGTAATCTTCCATGGTTCGGCTTTGCAGTTATGTACGTCGATAGAGTTATCGTTTAAGTTTATGGTAACGTCGGACTGGTATAAAAAATAGTTTGCGAAATATTCTCTTATCATATTTCCTTTGTATCCGAGGCATATAATGAACTCGTTAAAGCCGTAACGGGAATATATTTTCATTATGTGCCAAAGTATCGGCTTGCCGCCTATTTCGACCATAGGCTTAGGACGCAACTCTGTTTCTTCCGAGAGCCTTGTTCCGAGTCCGCCTGCTAGGATTACTACTTTCATATATAAAATTATCGGTTATATTCCGGCTTAAGTTAAACGGTTGAATAAATCAAATCGAAAAATATAAAGATTAAATATTATATATAATATGATATAATTTTTTTAGATTAAAAACAAATACAGGGCTATATTGTTGAAACAGATTAAAAAAATTAATAATTTTAACGATTATTTCAGAAACAAAAAAGTCCTAATCACAGGTCATACCGGCTTTAAGGGTTCGTGGCTTTCTATATGGCTTATAGGGCTCGGCGCTGAAGTAGCGGGTTATGCCCTTGACCCTTACACGCCGCGAGATAATTTTGTTCTTGCAGGCTTGTCAGGAAAGATGACCGAAATAAGAGGGGATATAAGGGATTTTAATAAATTAAATTCCGTTGTGGATAATTATAAGCCGGAAATAATATTTCATCTTGCGGCACAGCCGTTAGTAAGGGAATCTTATAAAATTCCTCTCGAAACTATAGAAACGAATGTTGCCGGCACGGCAAACGTCCTAGAGGCGTTCAGGATGTCGGGAAGCGCAAAAATACTTATAGTTATAACATCGGATAAGTGTTACGAAAATAAAGAACGGTTATGCGGCTACAAAGAAACGGACCCTATGGGCGGATATGACCCTTACAGTGCAAGCAAAGGAGCGGCAGAGTTAATTTCCTCCGCTTATATGAAATCGTTTTTTAATCCGGAGGATTTTAACAGACATGGAAAAGTAATAGCGACCGTAAGGGCGGGAAACGTCATAGGCGGGGGAGACTGGGCTAAAGACAGACTTGTGCCGGACTGCATAAAGGCGCTCGAAGACGGCAGGCAGATTGAAGCCAGAAATCCAGATGCGGTAAGACCATGGCAGCACGTTCTTGAACCGTTGAGCGGATATTTGCTTCTGGCTTCCAAAATTTATGAAAATCCGGCAAGATATTCCGGCGCATGGAATTTCGGACCTCTTCCCGATTCTGCCGCAACAGTCAAAGAATTAGTGGAGACGGTAATAAAATATTACGGCAGAGGGGAATGGAAAGATATTTCTGGCCGCTCAGGCTCAAGCCCAAGCTCAGGCGCCAACGGTTACGGAAAAGACGCGCATCAGCCCCATGAGGCTAAACTATTAAATCTCGACATAGGCAAAGCGGTCTCCGTCCTCGGCTGGAAGCCTAAGCTAAACATAGACGAAGCCGTTAAACTGACCGTGGATTATTATAAACGGTGCGGAGCGGAAGACGTTTATGAATTATGCGGCAAACAAATTAGAATGTACGCGGAAAAATGCGAAATAAAAATCTGCCCTGTATGGAAGAAAAAGAAATAGAAGAGGCATTCAACTTTGCCGCCGCAAAACATAAAGAGGGAGATTTGGAACAGGCGGAGTATATTTACAGAAATATACTATCCGTTGACGACAGGCATATTTTATCGAACCATAATCTCGGAGCCCTGCTGGCTTCGGCCGGCAGACGCGCGGAAGCCCTTACGTTTTTAGGCAGAGCTTTAATGTTAAATCCTTTCAACAATGCTTACTGGAAAGATTATATCGACTGCGTATCCAAAATATCGGCTTCCGGCAATTATTCTTCCGAATTAAAAAACGCGGTAAGCAATTCCATAGATACGGCATTATTATTTATTCACGATAAACTCTCCATTCCCGAGTTAGGCAATAAACTTGGAAATCCTTTGAGAGATTTAAATATTTTACTTCTGGGGACATGTCAGGCCGAGTTTTTTTTAAACGCCGGTTTGAATTCAGGCTGTAAAATAGACCATTTCCTGTTTGAATCCTTTCCGTCCTCGCAGTTGCCGTCATTTTCTGATTTAAAATATAAAAATTACGATGCGGCGGTAGTAGGCCTGACTTTCCGCTATATACTCGGTGAGGCGCTGAAAGCAATAAAGCCTGAGGTTCAAGGCGATTTATTTTTTACCCGCAATAAATCGCAAGAAGAGGTTGACGCCGTATTAAACGAATGTAAATCGATAACGTCGAAGTTAGTTAAAACGATAAAAGACGGCACGGGCAATATACCTGTTTTTTTCTTAAGTTTTTTGGAGCCGCAGTTTAATTATCCGGGTTATTTTTCTTCCCGATACGAATACGGCGACCCGAGGTATTTTTTCTATGAATTAAATAAGATTTTATATAATCTGACAAAAAATGCCGGCAATTCCTATTTTATAGACGTGAACGAGATTGCGGGACAGGTCGGCAAATTTAAGATTCAGGACGATTTTTACCTGCATATTACTCATAACGGATATATAGGGCAGGAATATTTTAATCCCGAATTATATCTTGCGATATACGGCGGAATGGTATGGCATAGAATTACCGGGCATATTAAGGCGTTAAGAAAAATTGATTCCGTAAAACTTATAATAGTTGACCTCGATGAGACTTTATGGCGCGGGATTGCCGCCGAAGAGGAAGCGGATATAGGCAGCCGAACGGAAGGCTGGCCGCTGGGTTTCGTAGAAGCTCTTTTATTTTTTAAAAAACGCGGAGGAGTTCTTGCCGTTTGCAGTAAAAACGATACGGCGGAGGGTGAAAAACAGTTTAACGGCATCTGGGGCGGCAGGCTTTCTTTAGACGATTTCGTATCCGTTAAGATAAACTGGAACGATAAATCTTTTAATATATCGGAAATACTGGACGAATGTAATATACTACCCGAAAACGCATTATTCATAGACGACAATCCCCGCGAAGTTTACGAAGTGCGGAAGGCGTTTCCCGAAATGAGGTGTCTGACCGGAAATCAACTGGACTGGCGGAAGATTATCGTGTCGTCTCCCGAAACGCAGACCGAAGTTATTACCGAAGAGTCTAAAAACAGGACGGCTTTAATAAAGAGCAAGATAGAGCGGGATAAAATAAGGATGTCGGATTTGGAA